>SEDG01000407.1 GCA_004295885.1 Pedobacter sp.
TTATCTGGCCAAGCCAATTGAAGTCTAAATAATATAGATAATCCCATCGCAATAACTGCCATTATAATACCAGTTATTAAAAACTGTTTAGCAATCATTTTGTGATCCTGACTAAATACATATTTAGTTAAGAACGTTTCGTGGTGATGACCGTGATCATCGTGACTATCGTGGTGGTGTGTATCTTGTAGTGATATAGTTGACATAATAAGGGCTCTCCAGTATTATTATTTTTTTAAAGCGATTTGGTTTGTTTTTACAGTATCCTTTGCAGTTGTATCAGCTTTTGCTGGTGCTGGTGCTGCTACTGGTTCAGCAATTACAGGAAGATTAAATGCTTTTCTTAAATCATTTGTTAAGTAAGGAGTTTGTTTAACAACCCAAGCATCATATTCTGCTTGAGAAACTACTCTTACAGCTTTTTGCATGTTATAGTGGTTTGTACCACAGATCTTAGCACAAAGCAATAGGTATTTAAAACTAGGATCATTAGTTTTAGCTTTCATTTGCTCTGTAGTGATTGTCGGTGTAAATTCGAAATAAGAAGTCATACCCGGTACAGTATTTAATTGCACTCTGAAGTGAGGCATGTAAAAACTGTGTAATACATCTTTACTAGTCAAAATAAAACGAACTGGTTTATTTACTGGTAAAACAATTTCATCACCAATTTGGTCATCCAAGCTGTTTTTGTCTGCAAAGTCAATACCTAATGCATTAATAGCAGTAATTTTTTTGTAGTTCTTTTTTCCAACAACACCATCTGCTCCTGGATAACGGATATCCCATTGAAATTGAGAAGAAGTTACCTCAATACTTAAAGGTTTGTTATTTGGATCTTCGATTTTATAAAAGATTGACCTCCATGTTAAAAAACCCATCAACACCAATACTGTTAATACTACAGCAGGAACAAATGTCCAGATTTTCTCAATTAAGTTATTGTGTGGATAATAATATGCCTTTCTGTTAGAATCGCTTTTGTAGAAGTAAGCAAATGCAAATAATGCAATGTGAGTTAAAATAAATACAATTGTGGTAATAATCAATGTGATGTTAAACATTTGATCGATTTTCTTACCATGTTCTGACGCTGCCTCTGGTAAAAGCATATCGCCGTGAACTGTATATTCCCAATATACACCGTACAAACCAACGACTAAAAACAAGGCGAAAAGTATACCATTAACTTTATCCCAGTTAATTGATTGTTTGCCTTGAGTTTCCTGCGTTAATTCATAAACTCTTAATGCCTTGCCAACAATTGCAATGAATAAACACAACAATAAGAACAGCAACACATAGAATAAGGTCGATTTATAGACTGGACCCATATCTACTGGTTTAGCCGTAGCGGCAGCGGCTGCTTCTTGAGCGAAAGCACTGGTATTTGCAAATACAGTAATTAATACTGCTAAAGCCGCCATTGTTTTATTACCTATTAATTTTTTTAAACTCATTTTCTTAAATTAGTACGTTGTACTTTTTTAATATTAAATTATATAATCTTAAACCTATCTATTACAAATGGTGGTTTAAACTTTCTTGTAAAAACGGATGATTTTTAGCAATCAATGGTTTTTTGCTTAAAGCAGTTAATACAGTAAACGTAAACAAACCTACAAATCCTAATGCTGTTCCGATTTCGATAATACCAAAACCAGCACCGTCTTTAGTTCCAAATTCAAATACTCCTGGCATGATCATTTGGTAATAATCAACCCAGTGACCACAAAGAACAACAACACACACTGTCAATAGAATATTCTCACTTCGCTTATTATCGCGATCCATTAATAATAATAGTGGTGACAAGAAATTCATAATTAAGTTGATATAGAACCAAGCTTCGTAGTTATTGAAACGTTTGTAGAAATATACAGTCTCCTCAGACATATTTGCATAGTAAATCAATAAAAATTGAGCAAACCATACGTAAGTCCAGAAAATAGAGAAACCGAATATAAACTGACCTAAGTTGTGTAAATGGCTATTGTTAACCCAGCTCATGTAACCAGCTTTTCTTAATAAGATAATAATTACAGCTATTGTTGCTAAACTACTTACCCACATTGCAGCAAAGTTATACCAACCAAACATAGTTGAGAACCAGTGTGCCTCTAAAGACATTATGGTATCAAAAGCAAATATCGGAGTCGTAAATCCGTAGATAACTAAGAATATACATGAGTATTTAAAACTTTTTTGATATGAAGTTAAACCTCCATTTAAGTCTTCGTTATAAGACCATTTAGTAACAAAATAAGCAAATAAACTGTATGCACCTAAGAAAACTACTTGTCTTCCCATGAAAAAAGGCACATTTAAAAATGCCGATTTACCATCGATTAACTTATCGTAATCTGGAGAGTTTGGATCGGTTAATCCTGGCGCATTCCAATGATGATACAAGTTATGAGTGTACAAGCCTAAGCCTACAACAACCAATAAAATGATAACCGCAATCGGCAACGTTTTAGCCATTGCTTGAGGTACGCGAAGAATTGAGGCCGACCATCCTGCTTGTGCAACGAATTGAACAGCTAAGAAGAAAGCCCCAGACATACATACACAGGCAAAATAATATGCCATAAGTAACAGGTTGGCAAAAGTACGTTCGTGACTTACTTCATCTCCCATAAAACCATAAGCTATCGTACCAATACCCACTAGGATACCGATAATGCTTAAGGCTTTTACCTTTCCTGTAAACTCAAATTGTTCACTTAAATTATAATGATGAGTTCCCATTTAATTTGCTTTTCTTATTTTATTTTTTGTAATTGTTGAACATACATCACCACTTTCCATCTTTCAGTTCATATTTCACAAAACCTATTGGATCTGTATTAGCTGGTGGAGTTTGAGCAGTAGCCCCATTTGCAAAGTTCTTGTTTGGTTGATCTTGATTGTATGCAATCGGATCATACATATTTCTTGCATACTCTAAACCAGTACTTCTTTTATCGCCGCATGCCGAAAGCATAACAACAGAAACAAGTACGATTAATGTAGCGTAAACTATATATTTCTTATTCATAACTGATATACTTCCTTTCATTATGCTTTACTTCTAAAGCACCTGCGCCTTTTAATAGTTCGTCAATTTTTGCGTGTTCTGCATTCTCTTTAGCATCAATAGCGATGATAAAACGATCGTTAGTAGCACGCAAATCCATAACTCTTGGTGCTCTTCCCGGAAATAAGTGGGTTGATGCATAGTACGATCCTACAAGGCCAAAAGCACAAAATAGAATAGTTAACTCAAAAGTAATTGGAATAAAATCTGGTAATGCAAAGTGGGTTTTACCACCAATGTTAATTGGCCAGTCTACAGTTGTTGCTAGAAATACACAGCTTAACATTGTTATTGTTCCGGTAATTCCGAAAAAGAATGCTGCGATATCTAATCTAGATCTTTTAACTCCTAATTTTGCTTCGATGCCGTGAATAGGCATAGGCGTATATACATCATGTATCTTGATGTTGTTCTCCTGCAATTTGTCGATGCCATGCATCATCTCATCAGGATCACCAAAACTGCCTAAAATATATTTGATATTACTCATTGTTATTTTTTTGCGTAATCTTCTAGGTTAACACTATCAAACTTTTCTAAAGACTCTACATAGTCTGCAACTTGTTCCTTATCTAAGTGTCCTTCTTCAATCAATTCTTTTTT
>SEDG01000408.1 GCA_004295885.1 Pedobacter sp.
CCAGATTTAATCCCACAAGGAAAAATTGGTTCAAGATTTTCGGTTGATATGGGTTTGAAAAAACAAATTCAAAAGGGTAAGGGCGAATTATTCTTAAACGGCACAGATATCCTTAATACCTTACGTATCCATAAAAATATCTCTGGAAATGGCTTTAATCTAGTAAGTACAGATTATTACGAAACGCAAGTATTTAGGTTAGGATACAGTTATAAGTTTTAACTAAAATATCCTCTATCTAAACAAGTAGACAGAGGATTTAAGATTTAGATAGGATTTTGCCTCTATTTGTATTTGATATTTAACGATATAATATCAGAACTCATGTTAATGTTTTTGCTGTAATGCCCATAACGTAACTCTAACATACTTAGATGTTGTAATCCTAAAACTCCTTTAGGTGGCGCAAAGCGGATGCCTGCTCCATAAAAGTTACTGTTAAATTTAGACAAATCGTAATTACTGTTATAATATTGGTCGGCAATGGTATGTGTTTGGTACGGCGCAAAGTACTTAGCTGCAGTTTGGGTATAATACCTATAAAAAGGACTAAGTGAGAAAAACGCATTAAATTTAATTGGTAGCTCTACCTCTGCTGTATTAGATTTTAAACCCCAGTTGTCAGTATAATAACGGTAATAGGTTTTAACAATTAAATTATCACCAATAAAATAATTTGCTCTAAAACCTAAAGGGATTTTAAATCTGCTATTTGGTAAATTTTCTTGGTGTACTGTTCCGTCCTTAAAATAAACCCGATGAAAAGGCAAGCTCAAATATCCATTTTGCTGAACAATGTCTGCCAATAACATGAGCTGTAAACGTTCATTTATAATTTGTGAGTAGGAGAGTGAACCAGCAAAAGTATTTCTGGAGGCCGTACCATATTGATCGTGCCCATTATTCCCGGTTCGTAATTCGACTGGTTGGATTAAGGTAACCTGGTCTAAATAGGTTTGAAATTTAGCCGTAAACTCGCCACTTCTATCTTTAGTTTTTGTAGAAAAGGCGATGTTGCCACCAAATGATTGGTAATCAAATTCACTTGATGATGATAAGCCTACAGCTAATGTTGTTCCTTTTTTCTCATTTTCTATACTCCAACTTAATGATGGATACAAACGAGTATCAGCATGAGAAGCTGATGAATTAGCTTGTAAATCAATTTTATCAGAAGATGCTGAGGTATAATGGTCTATCCCAACCTCTAAACCGAAAGTATGCTTACGCAACTTCGAGTCGTACTTTGTTAACTTTACATCGAAAACATTGGCAATATCTGTCAATTTCTGCGAGCCAATGCCGCCGGTTACTGCTGCATTGTTTCCGTCTTGTGTATAATAGCTCGAAACCAGATTAATTTCTTCCAGTTTAAGTTTTCTACTTTCATAACCAGTAGTATCTTTTTTTGGTAGATTTTGGGCAAATGCCGAATGAAGTAAAAGAAATGCAGTTGCTGCAGTTAAGAATATTTTTTTCATCTTTCTAGCTAATTAATTACAACCACAACCACCACCGCTTTTGCCTGCATTTGCACCTGAGGCTCCTTCTCTATAACCTTGAAAACTGAGTTCAGTCTTTTCCACTTTTCTATTGGCAAGCGCCATTTCTGCATCATTCAATTTGTTTTTTTGGTATTCTTTTACAACGGTACATGAAGATGCGGAACATATAATGAGCGCTAAATAAGTTGCTTTTATAATTACACTTTTAAGGTTCTTTAATTTCATCTGATATTTATGTTTTTGCTAGTAAAAATTTTATTATTATCATCAATTATAATACAGGCTAGGTAATTGATTTGATTGATCATATTTAAGCCAGCGCTGATTCCCATAATCGTTACCGGTGTCGCCATCGCATCTGCTATTTCTGCATTGGGACTAATAATAGTTACGCTTTTGATCCCTGTTACCGGTAGGCCGGTTTTTGGATTAATGGTATGTGAATATTTAATGCCCTCTATTTCTACATATTTTTCATAATTACCCGAAGTGGCAATGGCCATATCTGTTATGTCTAAATATGAAAAGGGTAGGTGTTTTTGGTCTGGATTTACGATTCCGATGGTCCAAGGTTTACCATTTGGCTGATTCCCCCAAGTACATAAATCGCCAGAAGCGTTCACGATGCCGCCCTCAACGCCCTCTTTTTTGAGTAGCGCTTTCGCCATTTCAGCAGCATAACCTTTTCCAATCCCACCAAATCCAAGTCGCATACCTTTTTCTTTAAGCATTACGGTGGTTTTTTCTCTATCGAGGATGATATTTTATAATTAATTAAACCGACCATTGATTGCGCAATTTCTGCACTTGGCAAAGAAATCATCGATTGATCAAAATTCCAGAGCTTCTTATCTATAGAGCCATAGGTGATATCGAATGCACCATCGGTAACATTGGATATTTTGATGGATCTCTCAATTAGCTCGAAGACCTCTTTATCAACCTCTACCGCAGCAATTCCAGCTTGGTTATTAATCTGGTTGGTCTGGCTATTTTTTTCAAAAGTTGTTAAAAGTTTTTCTATTCTTTTGATTTCTTCTACAGCTAGCTCTATTTTACTAGTTGCCCAATTTTCGTCATCGGCCACAACGGTAATTTCAAATGCATTACCCATTAGTTTTTCTGTCCTCTTGAAAGAATTTAACCCTATATCAACGTTTTCTATTAGCATCACAAATTTGTTTTACAGTTGTAGTAAATTCAGAAGCACTTTCATCGGGTAAGCCTTCCCATGCTTTAATTACTTTTCCTTCGGCATTCAATAGCACCGTGAACGGGAATTTTCCGGAAGGGTTATACTGGTCAGCTAG
>SEDG01000038.1 GCA_004295885.1 Pedobacter sp.
AAATGATAATATATAAATTGATCTTTGATATTTAAAAGATGATTGCCTAAACAGCCGACGCTACTGGCTTTCGCTAAAATGATTCGGTTGGTGTTTAATTTTTCTAATATGGAATTTTTTGTAATAGAAGATGATATTTCATCAAGGTTAGCTTGAGATATGGATCTAATATAAACATCTGAGGAGCTTTCAATTTTCTTTTGTCCCCAGAAATTTTGTTTTATGTCTACTTCCGGTATACTAAAATACCTCCTATAATGTGCTAATCCGATATGCTGACTGTCTATTTTCTCTAAATTTTTCCAAATCCAATACAATGCTGTAGTTTCACAAAAGCGGTTATTTTTATCTGAGATATTTTCTCCATCATCATCACTCAAAAAACCCAAATCAATTCGGCTTTTGTCTCTACCAACTTGTATAGGTTTAATGAAAGAGCAATTTGGAACTGGATATTCCTTATGAAAAACACTGAAAATAGTTAGGTCTTTATCGTACATTTAGTTCGTTTTTTGCAGTATGAAGAGCAGCTCCAATTACTTGATGCATATCATAATATTTGTACTCGGCTAATCTGCCACCAAAAATCACATTAGATTCCTGTTCTTTTAGTTTTTTATACTTAGTCGCTAAATCTTCGTTATGTGTATCGTTTATTGGGTAATACGGCTCTTTTTCTGCTGTCCACTCTAATGGGTACTCTTTTGTAATAACTGTTTTTTCCTGCTTCCCAAATTCGAAATGTTTATGCTCGACAATGCGGGTATAAGCAGGTTCAGCATCTGTGTAGTTTACGGCAGCAGTTCCTTGATAATTTTCGGTGTCTAGTACTTGATGCTCAAATCTCAAACTGCGATATTGTAGATGGCCTAACGAATAATTAAAGTATTCATCTAATTTGCCAGTATAAACAATTTTTGGGGCAAGCTTTATTAATTGTTCTTTCTCTAGAAAGAAATCTGTCTCTAACCTCACTTCGATACCCACAAGTAGGCCCTCGATAAGTTTATTATAACCCCCAATTGGAATTCCCTGATATTTATCATTAAAATAATTATTATCAAAAGTAAACCTGATTGGTAGACGTTTGATAATAAATGCAGGTAGTTTGGTAGCCTTTCTGCCCCATTGTTTTTCTGTATAGCCTTTTATGAGCTTTGTGTAAATGTCTGTCCCCACTAAGCTTAACGCCTGTTCTTCGAGATTTTTAGGTTTTTTAACTAGACTGTTTTCAACTTGGGCATTGATTATCAACTTAGCCTCTTCTGGTGTTTTTGTTCCCCAAAGTTGATAAAAAGTATTCATGTTAAAAGGCAAACTGTACATTATGCCTTTGTAATTTGCTACCGGAGAATAAGTAAACCTATTAAATTCTACAAATGAATTAACGAAATCCCATATTTCTTTATCGTTAGTGTGAAATATGTGAGGGCCATACCAATGAACATTTATTTTTTCAATTTCCTTACAAAATACGTTCCCTCCCATATGGTCTCGTTTATCAATAACTAAGCATTTTTTGCCTGCCTTAGTCATTTGATGTGCAAAGGTGGCCCCAAAGAGCCCAGAACCAACAATCAGGTAATCATAATCCATCGCCATATGGTAACAAATATAATTATTGCCACTATGAAAATATTATTTTATAAAGATTAGTTTTGTTTGCAAATGATTTCGATAATAATTGCCTCTGTAAATAAGGAGCTTCTCAAACAAGTCTCTTCAAATGTTGCCACAACAATTGGGGTTGACTATGAGATTATTGCAGTAGACAATAGTGCTGGGCAGATGGGCATTTGTGAATTATATAATAAGGCTGCTGAGGAAGCAAAGTATGATGTATTATGCTTTATGCATGAAGACATACTTGTTAAAACAGAAGGCTGGGGAGAAATTGTAGTTAAGTTATTCAAGGGCAATCCAAAGCTTGGTTTACTTGGTGTTGCTGGATCTCAGTACAAATCTCTTGCACCGTCTAGTTGGCATAGCTATCAAGATGAAGCTCCCGAATTACTTTATTATAACCTTATCCAATCATACAAATTCACACAAAAAGACAGCGAGCTTAGATATTCAAATCCAACTAATGAAAACCTTGTACAAGCAATATGTTTAGATGGATTATGGTTGTGCTCTACAAGGGGTGCATTTGCCTCTTATGGATTTGATCAACAACTGTTAAAAGGATTTCACGGTTATGATCTTGATCTGTCGCTTGGGATTGGGCGAAACTTCGAAGTAGCAGTTACATTTGATGTTCTGATTGAGCACTTTTCTGAGGGAAATATGAATAAAAGTTGGACAGAAGAGGTATTAAAAGTTCATAATAAATGGCTCGATGTGTTACCTCTTGGCGTAAAGAAACTTACAAGAAAACAAGAAATTCTGTTAGAAAAAAGAGGGTTCAGGACATTTATTAATAGAATGAAAATTGAAGGCTTTAGTTTTTTTACCATTCAAAGATTTCTTTGGAGAAGCAGAAAATCAGAAATTTTTACAAAGGACTTGTTTATAAAACTAGAATTGCATTTGATGAAAATATTTTTTAAAAAGGATATAATAAAAAAATAAAATAAGATAAAAAGACTTAATTAATTACTCAAGATGTTTTGCCAAATGCTGGTAATATCTTCTCTTTCATTTTGAGAATTATAAACTGACAATACATATTCGGATGCGAGTTTGCTTTTTCCATCTATTCTCTTTGGATTTTGATCATATTCTAAAATTTTAGCTTCGAGTTCCTTAGCAAACCCAATAATATCTCGATCTCCAATTAAACTGCAAAATTCGTCTTTAAAATATTCTTCGCCACCTTTGCCTGCGTAACCAATTACATAACAACCACAAGCCATAGCTTCAACAGGAGGAAGCCCAAAACCTTCTCTATAGTTAAAACTTAAGAAAAATGCACTGTCCTTCAATACTTTTGATACCTCATCCTCATTCATATTATCAATAGCTATAAAATCCCACTCACTTAAATCCATCCTATTGTTAAGGATATGAAATAGCTGATTAAAATCTTCTGCCAATTTTCGAGGCATAAAAGCGATTTGTTTTTTCTTTGTAGCTGAATATTCAAAGTTCTTGCTTAAGCCAAGCCTCATTCTAAATACATCTAAATTTGGAAACGTATGCTTCACATAGTTGAGAGAATCATCAGATACAACAATACATCCTAACGTTTTTGGATGTAAATAGCCATTTTTATGAACGTTCTCAGGGGTATACCTATCAAATGTATAATAACAGTTTTGATTAAAAATGACAACATTATTTTCAGGTACTACGTCTTTCATAGCTAGACCATAAACTTCTGGAAAAACAATAAGACTTGATTTTTCTGGCATTTTTTTATCCATAACCAGTTGTTTCAAAAAAAGAGGAACTTTCAATTTTTTCTTCTTTCTTGTGTAACTGTATAGCTGAGCGAATAAATTTGGAAAATACTTAATGGCAGTAGAATTTTCAAACCACTTAACTCTGAAATTCTTTTTTCCATGAAGAATATAGGCTTCATAGCCTAAAAGATTTAAGGTGTCTACAAGCCTATAAATTTGTTTTATGCCACCCATTGGCTTCTTTATATTAGGGCATACTACATAAATCAACTGCTTATTTTCCATTTAAAATTCTTTTCACCCAATTTTTGATGTGGTACTTATCAATTATGTTGGCTGGTAGTGTTTTGTAAGGCGTTGTCCAAAATGAATCTGGAATTTGAATCTTGTCGATGTCGTCAATTACAAATATGTTATTCTCGTTGTAAAAATCATAAGCTTTTACATGTTTATTATCAGTGATTAGTTTTTTACCAAAGGCCATCGCTTCAAAAACTCTAAAGGATAGTCCTGTTTGGTTTTTATGGCCAAGATCTAAAATCACCTTTCCATTTAATGCAAATTTAAATGAATCTTTAAAAGGAGTTATTTTAGTAAATACTTCAATATCGACATTTCTTTTTAAATTTTTATTGGGTGGAACATAGATATATGCTTTAGCTTTTATGTTGTTAATTTTAAAATAGCCAAGCGTTTTTTTTAAATTTTCAATCCTACCATCTGCTGTGCCTAAGAAAACCACGTCGTAACTAGGTTTAATTTCATTAATATCTAAATCGTCAAAAAAGTGGAAGTTCTCTATTTTTTCAAAGCCATAGTTTTTACAATCATTACTGTCAAAACTATAAACCACATCAAACAACGAAATTAATTCTGGTGATGTTGGAATTTTTTCGAGGCTATCCCAAAGGAGAAGAATTTTAGTTTCAGACTTGTCCATTGCAAACTTTAAAACCTCTCTATCTATAATATCGGGCCTATTGATAATTAAGTATTGATACTGTTCAAATTTCTTGATGTTGCTGATAAAAAGTTTCCTTTTCATAGCTGGTTTAAGGTTGTTGTTTAAAAAAACTTTAGAAAGAAAATTAAAAATTCGATCTGAGTTGTTTCTGTAAACTTGGTTGCCAACAGTATCAATGTAATTAACCTTATGCCCACTGTATTTAGTTAAACCAGCATTAACAACTTCATCAAAGTTGTAATAGCTCGGCATCATAAATAGAATATTGTTCATAAGTAAATATCTAATCGTTAAAAGCTTGCATATCAATTAAACGATTATATAAACCTTTTTGAGCTATCAGTTGAGTGTGTGTGCCTATTTCTACAACAGAACCGTTATCAATTACAATAATCTTGTCAGCGTGTTGTATAGTGCTTAATCGGTGGGCAATAACAATTGATGTTCTGTTTTTCATCAAGTTGTTTAAAGCATCCTGAACCAATTTCTCTGACTCTGTATCTAGTGCAGATGTTGCTTCATCTAACAACATGATGGGTGGATTTGCCAAAACAGCTCTAGCAATGCAAATTCTTTGTTTCTGGCCGCCTGATAATTTATTTCCCCTATCTCCAACTGTAGATTGATAGCCTTCTTCTGTGTTTAGAATGAATTCATGTGCATTGGCAATTTTTGCAGCATTAATAACTTCCTCTTCCGAAGCGTCTGGTTTAGCGAAAGCGATGTTGTTAAAAATGGTATCATTAAACAAAAAGGATTCTTGATTAACTATTCCCATCTGGCCCCTAATACTTTCAACGGTTAAGTCCTTAAAATTATGCCCGTCAATTTTAATTGTTCCTGATAATGGATCGTGAAAACGGGGGATTAAATCCATCAACGTACTTTTCCCACCTCCTGATGGACCAACCAATGCGACTGTTTGGCCCTTTTCAATGCTCAAATTAATTTCTCTTAATACTTGTTTTTCTCCATAATTAAAGGATACTTTTTCGAAAGTTAACGAGTTATTAAAGTTCTCAAATGCAAAAGCGTCTGGTTTATTGGTTAACTCTGGTTTAGTATCAATTAGATCTAACACTCTTTCTCCAGCAGAAATTCCCGAATGAATGCCACTGAACGAATCTGAAAGCGCCTTGATTGGAAGCATTACTTGTGAGAAGGCGGCGATATATGCTATAAAATCGCCTGGATTTAACGCTTCTTTATCTTTTAGAATAATAAGTGAACCACCATATAAAACTATTGAAACCACGACCAGTACACCTAAACTTTGAGATACAGGTGATGCTGATTGTTGTCTTCTAACTATTTTACGATTGAGATTTGAATAAAAAATATTCTCTTTTTGAAATTTATCTTTAATCCGTTCTGTTGCATTAAAAGCTTTTATAATTTTAATTCCGCTCAACGATTCATCTAAAAAACCTATCATCTTAGCAAAAGATTCATGAGCAGCAGTAGCTTGCTGTTTAAGTCTCTTTACAATTTTGCTGATGATAAAGCCTGAAATCGGGATAACCAACAAAGAAAATAAAGTAAGTTTTAATGAAATTGAAAGTAAGAAAACAATCCAAAAGATAAGCTGAACTGGTTCTTTAAAAACAACCTGTAGCGTGTTCGTAACAGAAAATTGTACCACCTGTACATCTGCCGCCACCTTTGAAATTATATCCCCTTTTCTTTCATTGTTAAAATAACCAACATGTAAGTTTAATACATTATTAAAAACCGTTTTACGAAGGTTTAAGAGAGTATGCACCCTTAAGTCTTCCATATAACGCTGTGATAGATATCTAAATAAGTTGGATAACAATACTGAAACTAAGATAACTCCACAAACTATTTTTAATGTTTCCATTGCCCCATAATTTTGAGTAGCATAAGCTATATATTCTCTAAATTTTGCTAATGGGTTCCAAAATGAAGCAGATTGTTCAACAACCGCTGTACTATTTGCCTGTGACTCTTTAGTAGGAAAAAGTGTTGTTAATAGAGGAGATAGAAGAGCAAAATTAAATGTGTTGAAAAATATAGATAGTATGGTCGCTATTATATAAGGTATAGCGAACTTTTCTATCGGTTTTGCAAAGGATAATAATCTAAAATAGGTTTTCATTCAGTGGTTTAAAGAACACAAAGTTACGGTTTTTGTTGTTTGTTTAGCTAAATGAGAATTTACGTACTGTAAACTTTAGAAATTTTATCATTAGCAAAACACATAAAATTCTGTTTATTTGTATTAAATGAACTTGCATCAGGATTTAAAGAAGGGAATTGAAGAAGGTGACTTTAGAACAATTGCTAGGGCGTTAACCTTGGTAGAGAATGATATTGAACCTTCAACTGATTTGCTTAAATCGTTGAAAATTAAGGACACGCTGGTTTTAGGTATCACTGGGCCACCTGGAGCAGGTAAAAGTACGTTAGTAAACGCAATAACAAATAACCTCGCTGTTGCAGGAAAAAAAATTGCAATTTTGGCAGTTGACCCAACCTCACCTTTTAATTTTGGTTCTTTGTTAGGAGATAGAATTAGAATGTCTCAGCAATTTAACAATCCAAATGTTTACATCCGTTCTATTGCTACTCGAGGTGCTTTAGGTGGAATATCGTTAAAAACACTGGAGCTGGTTGATGTGTTAAAGGCGGCGGAATTTGATTTAATCATAATTGAAACAGTTGGAGTTGGGCAATCTGAAGTTGAAATTGCAGGTTTAGCTGATAAAACCTGTGTTGTGTTGGTTCCGGAATCTGGGGATGAAATTCAGAATATTAAATCTGGTTTAATGGAAATTGCGCAAGTATTTGTGGTAAATAAAGCAGATAGAGAGGGTGCGGATGTTTTTGCAAATAACCTTAAAAAGCTAGTAAATGAACAGCATCAGGCTATTCCAGTTTTTAAAACGGTTGCAGATAAGAATATCGGTTTGACTGAATTATGCATATGGATAGTAGAAGAAAAGATTGAGGTCAATAAGAAACGGAAATTTTTAATAGGTGATAAGGCTTATAAAATCATTCAAAATCAAAAAATGAAAGCTATAGATAAAACAAAACTCCTTACCGATGTGCAAGAAGCTTTGTTAAAATCAAACTTTAATATTTATCAATTTGCCGAAGATTGGCTTAAGCATTCATAATCTCTTCTATTTCCTCAGCAATTATCGGGATATGACCCATTAAATCATAATTTCCATCCTTTGTAATTAGAATATCGTTTTCTAGTCTAACAGCAAAGCCTTCCTCAGGAATGTAAATTCCAGGTTCACAAGTTAAAATATTACCTTCAGCAAAAGGAGTATATCGTCCTGCGAAATCATGAACATCGATGCCTAAATGATGCGAGGTGCCATGCATAAAATATTTTTTGTAGGCTGGATATGAAGAGCTTTGATTTTTCACATCTGTAGAAGAAATTAACTTCAACTTAATTAGTTGCTCAGTCATAATTTCGCCAACTTGTTCATGGTAGGTATTCCAAATTGCGCCAGCAACCATTAACTTTTTAGATTCATTCAAAACATACAACACTGAATTATATACTTCTTTTTGTCGAGGAGTAAATCTCCCATTAACAGGAATTGTCCTTGTCATATCTGCATTATAGTTCGCATATTCAGCCCCAAAATCAAGTAATATTAGATCTCCATCTTTACATTCTTGATTATTGTCGGTGTAATGGAGGATGTTTGCATTATTGCCACACGCTATAATCGGGTTATAACCATGACCGGTAGCCGCTTGTCTAATGAATTCGTGAATAATTTCTGCTTCAACCTCATATTCCATTACGCCAGGCTTTATAAATCTCAACACCCTATTAAATGCATCTTTGGTAATATCGCAAGCTTTTTGGGTAAGATTTACCTCTATATCGGACTTTATGGCACGTAGTTGCCTCATTAAAGGAGCGGCTCTCTCATATTTATGTAGCGGATATTTACTTTTTAGTTCATTGATTAACCTGATATCACGATAAGGCACTGTGTGTGCATACCTGTCATTCTCGTTAGTATTAAGAAAAATATGATCGGCATAATGGATAATACTGTGAAGAATATTGTCAAAGTCATCAAGCCAATAGACATTTGTTATGCCTGACGTATCTTGAGCTTGCTTTTTTGTGTACTTGTGCCCTTCCCATACTTTTATGTAGTCGTTGGTCTGTCTTAAAAACAGGACTTCTCTATACAAAGGATTAGGACAGTCTGGAAAAAGCAAAAGAATAGACTGTTCTTGGTCTATTCCACTAAGATAAAATAGATCAGGGTTTTGCTTAAAAAGAAAATTCTGGTCACCACTTCTAGGAAATTCATCGTTTGAATGAAATATAGCTACAGATTTAGGTTGTAATAGGGCTTTAAAATTATTTCGGTTATTAATAAATAGAGAATTGTTTATTTGCTTGTATTTCATGGGATTATTTACTTAGATTAGAAAATCAATTATTCAAATGTAATTAAATGAGCTAAATATTTGAAGTTTGGAACAGAGTTTGTGTAATGTTTTGAGATTATAAAAATTTGTTTAATTTTGTCTTACAAAAAATTATACAATTAATATTTGTTTAACCTTAAAAAAGAAAATTATGAATTATTCTACTTTAAAAAAGGGTGTAGCCGCATCTCTTGTAGCTTTAGTTGGAGTTTCTACTCTTGCTAATGCTCAGGACGCTCCTGCATCTTCTTCTGCCAAGGTATTTGGTGGAACGGCTCAGTACAGAACATGGACATTAGGCGTTAACGCTGGTGTTTTGTCTCCAGTTGTTGTAACTGGTGGTACTAACGATTTCTCTAATTGGGATGTTAACTTAGGTTACGGTATCTCATTACGTAAACAATTATCACACGCTTTCGGATTAGAAGGTAACATTATGCGTGGTAAATTATCAGGAACTAACAAAGATTATCCTGGTGGTGTTGCAAATGGAGTTAAAGATTTCGAAACTAAAATCCAATATGCTGCTGATTTAAGAGGTGTTATTAACATCGGTACAGTTGATTTCTTGAAACGTGAGAACTCAGTTAACTTCTTCGTAAGTGCTGGTTACGGTTTAATTGCTTTTAACCCAACAACTACATTAGCTAATGGAACTACTGCTGATGATAAAGGTAAGTATGGTGAAGATAAAGATAATGATTACATCAAACAATCTTACATTCCTGTAGGTGTTGGTGTTAAATTCAAAGTTTCTGACCGTGTTGCTTTCAACTTAGCTTATACTGCTAACTTTGTTGATGGTGATAACTTAGATAGAGTTTATGCTAACGGACAATCAAAAGATAAATTCTCTTACGGTTCTGCTGGATTAGAATTCTCTTTAGGTTCGAAAGCTAAACCAAACTTGGATTGGGTTAACCCAGTAGCTTTAATGTATGACGAATTAAAAGATCCTACATTACGTCAAGAAGTTGAAGCATTGAAAAACCGTGTTTCTAACGTTGAAAAATCTGTTGAAGATTTGAAAAAAGATTCTGATGGTGACGGTGTTGCTGATCAGTTTGATAAATGTGCTGGTACTCCAGCTGGAACTAAAGTTGATGGTTCAGGTTGTCCTCTTCCAGTTGCTGCTCCAGTAACTACTACAACTGAGACAGTTTCAAATGTAACTGGTTTCGAAACTATTCAATTTGAATTCAACTCTTCAGTGTTAAAAACTGAATCTTATCCTACTTTAGATAAATTATCTTCAGTATTGAAAGAAAACGGTGGTAAAGTAACTACTAAAGGTTACGCTTCTAGCGAAGGTACTGCTGCTTACAATATGAAATTATCTAAAGACAGAGCAAATTCTGTTAAAACTTACTTAGTAAACTCTGGTGTTAACGCTAGTCAAGTTACTGCTAAAGGTTTTGGCGAAGCTAATCCAATCGCTTCTAACGATACTGAAGAAGGTCGTATCCAAAATCGTCGTGTTGAGACTACAAGAAACTAATCTTTCTTAATTCGATATAAAAAAGTACCGACCAATTGGTCGGTACTTTTTTTTTATACCTACATTTGCAATATGTACTTCTTCAGAAAACAAGACCCAAATAGACCCACAAATATTAATATCAAAATCATGCATATCATTAATGCAGTTGCGATTGTTTTATTTGTAGGAGGAATAACTTGGAAATTAATACAGTGGTTTTTATTAAAATAACAGATGAAACCATTATGATTTTTAAGTTTTGCAATAAGAAACAATCATAATAGCTTCATCGCCTTTAAAAAACAATAAGAAAACAGATGAAAAAAGTAATCTATACAAACAGTGCCCCAGAACCGATTGGCCCTTATAGTCAAGCAATAGTAGCAAATGGATTTTTATTTGCCTCAGGACAGGTTGCTATTAACCCAGATAATGGAGAATTAAACCTGACGTCTATTGCAGAAGAAACTCACCAAGTAATGCGTAACATTAAAGCAGTATTATTGGAAGCTGAATATGAATTTGAGCATATAGTTAAAACAACAATATTCTTGTCTGATATGGGCTTATTTGCTGAAGTAAACGAAGTGTATGGGTCTTACTTTGAATCTTCTTACCCGGCTCGCGAAACAGTGGCAGTAAAAGGCTTGCCAAAAGGTGTTAATGTAGAAATATCAATCACTGCATACAAGGCTTAAGGTTGTTAAAATCTAAATCACGTTATTTATTAGCGGCTTTTCTTTCTGTTGCCATCTGGGATTTTTTTCTATTCCATTAAGGAATTTAAAAGCCTATCCGTCAGAAGAAATATTGTATTATAGAACCTTCACCTCATTAGTTGTCATCTGGATTGCCATTTTGCTATTCAGGAGAAAATATCTAAGACAGGATATTCAATATTTTAAATCGGCATTGCCAAAGCAAAAGAAAATTATCTTTTTGCAAATAGTTGGTGCAACAGTATTACTTACTTTAAACTGGTATACATTTATTTATGCCATTAATAATGTAAGTATTAAATCCGGTGCCTTCGCCTATATGGTTTGCCCTTTGATAACTGCTTTTGGTGGGTTTCTAATTTTGAAAGAAGAGCTTTCTAGAATCAAATTGATATCTCTTGGTATCGCTTTACTTAGTATAGTTATGCTTGCAACAGGTTCTTTTATAGAAGTGCTGTGGTCGGTTGTCATAGCAGCACTTTACTCGTTCTATTTAATCATCCAACGGAAAATGCAGCATTTAGATAAATTGAATGTGCTTGCCTGTCAAATTACGCTGGCGGTAGTTTTAATGTTGCCATTCTATATATATCATCATCAAGGTTTCCCAACTGGGGTATGGTTTTGGGGACATATTATAGTTATTGCGGCATTATTTACGGTTATTCCATTATTTTTGAGCTTGTACGCGTTAATAGGCATTCCATCTTCAACCTTAGGTGTAATCATCTATTTAAACCCAATTATTGCATTTACAGTTGCAGTTTTATATTTTGATGAACATATTACTTTTCATCAATTGTTAGCTTATCTTTTATTGTTATTCGCAGTTTTTCTATTTAATTGGAACTTGATAAAAGATATCTTTACTTTTAAAAGAAAATAAACTGCTTTGTTTGCCTCAAATTTAGATACTCCTCTTGTTTACTTAAAAGGCGTTGGTCCTAAACGTGCCGAACTTTTGCAGAAGGAGTTGGGGATGTACACTTATGAGCAACTTTTAAATCATTATCCTTTTAGGTATATAGACCGAACTCGTTTTTACAAAATTAACGAGCTCAATCCTGATATGCCTTTGGTACAGGTTGTTGGTAGGATAACTGGCAAGGAAACCATAGGCGAAAAACACAAAAAGCGAATTGTCATCAAATTTACTGATGATACTGGCACAATGGAATTGGTTTGGTTCCAAAGTTTAAAGTGGGTTGAAGATAACATCATGAGAGGCAGTTTGTACATCGCCTTTGGCAAGCCAACATTCTTTAATGGAAGTTTTAGTATCTCGCATCCTGATTTAGAGCCATATCCCAGACAAACAGGCATTACAGGAAACCTAACATTGCAGCCCATTTATAACTCGACAGAAAAGCTTAAAAAGAGTTTTCTAGATAGTAAAGGAATTCAGAAGTTGATTCATCATGTTATTGAGTTACACATTAATGAAGTCAGAGAAACACTACCAAAATATATCTTAGACAAATACAAATTGATAAGCCGAAAAGATGCCTTAATCAATGTTCATTTTCCTTC
>SEDG01000409.1 GCA_004295885.1 Pedobacter sp.
GCTGGCGATGGTGCCTCGGCAACCCAAATGTTTCCAATCGCTTCCTTTGCCAAACCAGCAATGGGTATTGAGACTTTTTTCCAACCTTTTATGTTTAATCCCCCGCTAAAAACTACCTTAGCATTTTGAGCAGAAATAATCTGTGTAGGACTTTCTTTGGTTCCCGAATCTTCCGGTTTTAAGATAATGGTTTCGTCAAGTTTGTAAATTCCATTTTCGATGATGATTCGAATTCCTCCTTTTATAGAAATATCATTTAAGCGACGTAGCTCCCTTGCTTTACGCAAAGCGGAATGAAGTGTTGCTAAAGGCTTTTCCTTATTTCCAACATTATTATCTGAACCTTTTAGGGAAACATAAATATCAGCAGCGCTGGATGTTAAGCAATACATGATAAGAGATAGCGTAAAGATAAAACATTTGGTCCGTGGAGATACAAACCAAGGAAGCCTGCCATGGTTCGTATCTCCACAAACTACTAGATGTTGAATCCTTGTTTTTAAAACTTTTTTAATTCTCTTCATTGTATTTTTTGTTACCCAAACTTGCCACCCCACTCACTCTATCGCTCTAGCAGATTGCCACGGCTGATTAAAAATCGACCCTCGCAATGACGTTAAAGGAGGACTTAACTAGGTTGAAATATCTTTTTTAAATAAGTAGTATTTGCACTGAAGTTATACTTCACGTTTGTAGGCTGTTTAGCATCACGAGACCTTTCAAGTACTAACCAACCACACCAACCCATATCATCTAGTGTTTCTTTCACTTTAACCAAATCTATCTTAGGGTCGTTTTCTAACCACACACCATCTTCGTTTGTAGCGTGTATTTGGATGATATTTTTCCTGCCTAAAATCCTTAGTTCTTGATGTAAATCTCTTCCATTCTTTATTGAATTAGAAAAATTGAAATAACTTTTGATAGCTTTTGAACCGCTTTCATCGTATCCAAGCAATCTTGTATCATTTTCACATAAGTTGGCCGTTTAGCAAATGATTGCGCATAAAAACCAGTCATTGCCAGAGCGCAAATTTCCAAATTCAGTTCTTTGGCTTTGTCTAGATATTCCTGTCTAACTTTTGGGTCAGCAAGCTTGTTATCGAAAGTTTCTCTATCACCCAAACCGCCCATATCAATCTCCAAACCATCGGCACCAATTTCTTTTGCCAATTGTAATGCACTTAATTTTTGACGTTTTAAAATCATCAAATCAATTACCGCAATCTTATAATTAGATTTTTTCGCTGCAGCAAATAAAAACCCACTAGGCAACATCAGGCTTCCTGTTAGCAAAGCCAATGAATTGATGAATGTTCTTCTATCCTGCGTTTGCACCTTAATCTTTAAAATTTGGGAATAATTTTTTCAAGTTTTCAAAACCCATTATTGCATTTTTCGGCAAGTTCTGGCCTTTATCGCCAAATACATACAATGCAGGTTCAGGCTCGATGGTTACTTTACTTTCATCGTATTTTCCAGTTTTATCTTTAACTGCTACAGCATTTAGCTTGAAGTTTTTGATGAGGAAATCATATAAAGCCATACGTTTATTTACTCCAAAATCGTGCTTTTCGGTTGGCAGATGAACATTTTCAACTTTGTTGCTCACACCATAATAACCATACATTTTTTGCAAATAAGGAAAATCGTGTTTAGGGGTTTCTGCTGTCCAATCGCTACCATCAGATACAATTAATTGTGGTCGTGGAGCAGCCATTGCTGCTAATTCAACATTATCTGTTCCGCCAGCGCAAGCATGAATTGGCATTCCACTTTCGCAAGGGCAACCACCATAAAAATAAGAAGACATAGCCACAACAGGTGCGCTTAACTTAATTCTATCATCCATTGCAGTCATTAAAATAGAATGACTTCCTGCACCAGAACCGCCACTTATTCCTATTCTGCTTGTGTCTGTTTCTTTTAACGATGTGAAGTAATCTAAAATCCTTATTCCACCTAAAGTTTGAACGGTCTGCGCTAAAGCTTTCCGGTGGTCTTCGTACTTAAATTGAAGCATTGATTCGCCCCAGGCAAATAAATCGTAACTAAAAGCCATCGCTCCCATTTTAGCAATCATTGCACATCTTGTTTGGCAGTCAGCACGAAAACGTTGCTTTTCCCAATGTCCATCTGGACTTAAAACTAGTGGGATTTTACCTTTATAATTTAACGGTTTGTAAAGCGAGCCGTTAATATACAGACCAGGCATAATTTCGATTGCAATGTTTTCTACAGTGTAACCATCAAAAACTCTTTTAGGCGTAATAATTGGCTTAGAACTTGGCTTAGCTGGCAAAGGCGATAACAACAACGTGTTATAAAGTTCAGGCTTTATTAAAGCCTTTCTTTTTTCCCAGCTTGCTAAATCGTTGTATTTTGTTGATAACATATCTAGGTAAGCCCATCCGTCTTTTACATCCCATCGGTAATATTCGTATTCTTTCAGCTTATAAACCTTGTCTTTTTCTTTGTTAACCTTCATATCTAAAGGCTTTAACACATTGTCTAAAGTTTGGTCTACATCGGTTTTGAAACGCCAGTCTGCGTAGTTAACCCATTTGTCTTTTACCTGTGGTTCGCTGTATTTTATCTTTACTCCAAAACGAGTTTCAATATCCTTAAGCACTTGCAAAAGAGGTTTCCTGTATTGATTATCTGTATTTCCACTTTGTGCGGAAAGTTGGTTAAATGATAAAAAACTAAGAAATAATATTAGGAAAGACCTGACCAAAGTTCCTCCCCCAACCCCCTCCAAAGGGGGACAGGATTGTGCAAAACACGATGCCTTACTCGTCATTGTTAGGCTTGATTTATTGAGTTTTATCAATTTTCTCACGGCTCTTCGTTTTTAGTTTCAGTTAAAACTGGTGCTTTATAACCTTTCAGACTTGGCCAAATCCCATTCTCAATCTTTTTCAATTTCAATTTTGAGGGGTCAACAACTACGTGTTTTATTTTCTCTCTTCTCCAGGTATAAATGAAGTGAAGCATTCCATCTGATGTTTGAATTACTGCTGGATAGGAGTATTGGCTGATTGGAGAATCCTCCAAAATCAATGCTGCATACCATTGTTTACCGTCTTTTGAAATAGAAACATTTAATGGCGTTCTTGGCCCTTTTGCTAATTCGCCTGGGGGCAAAACATGATTGTAAACCAAAACTTGTCTACCATCTTTCATCGTTACAGCATCAGTTCCTGAATTGTTATTTGGCAAGTTAGTTTTTGCCAATGGCGACCAAGTTTCTCCATTATCAGCTGACCAAGATTCTGCCAAAGCACGATTTCTAGTCCTTGCTAAAATTTGAAGCTTTCCATCCTTATGTTGCAAAATGCTAGGTTGTATCGCATCTAATCCATTACTATCTATCGGACCAATTGTACGCCAAGTTTTACCGTTGTCTTTGGTTACCTCAAAATGAATTCGCCAACCTTTTCCCTCCTTACTTGAGGGTGCAAAGAGGTTTCCATTACTTAATAAAACTGGTTTATTTTTTACTGGACCGATATATCCGTTGGG
>SEDG01000410.1 GCA_004295885.1 Pedobacter sp.
TTAAACAGTGTTGATGAAGGCCGTAAAACGATAACAGGTTTAGCTAGTGATAAGGGGAAGTTTAGAGTTCCAACCTTAAGGAACATTGAATTATCATCGCCTTATATGCACGATGGTCGTTTTAATACATTAGAAAAAGTATTGGAACATTATAATTCAGGTGTGCAAGCGAACGAAAATTTAGACGTTTCCCTTTCCAAGAATTCGCAGCTCGGCATTCCGCTATCTAACATTCAAAGACAACAAATTATAAGTTTTTTAAAAACATTAACAGATGATGAATTTATCAAGAATAAAATTTTCAGTGAAAATTAATATTATAATAATTAGCCTACTTACACTTTCACTAAGCGCTTCTGCTTGTGATATTTGTGGTTGTTTCATGGGACTAACGCCTTACGACAATCAAAGTAGTTTCGGCTTATTATATAGGTACCGTTCGTTTAGTGGTTATCACGGACAAAACCATTACAGTTTCCCAAAAGGCAGCAGTTTCTTTTTCCCAAAGGATGATAAGACAGCTCCGCTAACGGGTCATAATAATAATCCAAACGATTATGAATTATACCGAACAATGGAAATTAGGGGTAGGTATTTTGTACACCGAAGAATTGAATTAAATGCTATTGTCCCATACAATTCAAACAGTGAAAGATATAACGGCAATACTTCTTCCATTTCTGGCATGGGCGATGTAAATCTTTATGCAGGTTATCACTTGATTAGAAAATTAGACCAACCAACTTTTAATCAACGTTTAATTGTAGGTGCGGGTGTGAAATTGCCGAGCGGTAAAAATGACATCAAAACATCCACTGGCATCAAATATTCGGCTTTAATGCAAGCTGGAACGGGCAGTACCGATGGATTTGTTTATGCTAATTATTTAATAGGCTATAAAAAATTCGGAATGAGCATTAATACTTCCTATAAAATTAATGGAGAAAATAAGGAGCAGGAAGGAATTGCCAATAGCAGCACAACCTTCTTAAATCTGTTTTATACACAGAAAATTAGCAAGGATTGGCAAGTAACACCATCCGTTCAGTTTTTTTATGAAAACTCTGCTGGCGAAACTTACAAAGGGATAAAAACAGGCGAACACGAGATGAACAACTTAATGGCCGGTATTGGGGCAGATTTATATTATAAAAATATAGCTCTAAATGTAGGTTTGCAAAAAAATGCTTGGCAAGCCAAAACAGACCATCCACAAAGTTCAGCTAAAATCTATTTGGGTATCACCTACAACATTAATCAATTATATTATTTACTTAAATCTTAACAAATCTTACAAACATACGTTAAACTTTATTTGGGTTTAACGTATGTTTGTAACCAATTTCAATCATTATGATAAAAATTAAAAACACTATTTCAATCGCTACATTATTAAGTTTAAGCATTTGCTTTTATGCTTGTAATAGCGATAAAAAATTGCCCATTTACGGTCAACGTGAAGCACAAGTAAGTAAAGATGCAGATGGGAATGAAAAGGTAGATACCGTTTACCAGACCATTCCAGCTTTCAAATTCTTAAACCAAGATAGCACCTACTTGACCCAAGATGCTTTTAAAGGAAAAATATACATCGCAGACTTTTTCTTCACTTCTTGCACTACCATTTGCCCTATCATGCATAGAAACTTAAAAACTGTTTATGATGAATATAAAAACAATCCTGAGGTGATGTTTTTATCTCATACGATAGATTTTAAATATGATAAACCATCAGTTTTAAAAAATTACGCACAAAAACTAGGTGTCGATACTAAAAAATGGCAGTTTGTTTACGGCCCTAAGGAAGAAGTCTATTCATTGGCAGAAAAAAGCTACCTAACGGTTGTTGGCGAAGATAAAACAGCACCAGATGGTTATATGCATCAAGGTTGGTTAGTGTTAATTGACAAAGAAAAAAGAATGCGTGGCGCTTATGATGGTACAAAGGAAGAGCAAGTTGCCAAGCTTAAAGAAGACTTAAAAACATTGATAGCAGAAGAAAAATAATGCGCAAAACCATTTTACATTCTATTTTTTCTATTACTATTTGTTGTATCATTTATTCTTGTCAAAATGCAGCAGAAATGGAGCAGGCTAAATACCTTTCAGGTGGCAAAGATTTGTATATTAAATATTGCCAAAATTGCCATAGTGCAAATGGAAAAGGTTTAGGGGAATTATATCCTGCACTAACAGACACTGTTTTTCTAAAGGAAAATAAAGCGCAATTAGCCTGCATCATTAAAAATGGTTCAAATAAACCAATGGTAATTAATGGAAAAAAATACGATGGTAAGATGCCAGCGTTTAAACAAATTGAAAATATTGATATAGCGAAAATCATCGTTTACATTACCAATTCATTTGGCAACAAACAAGGAATGTACAAGTTTGAGCAAGTAGCTGGGGATTTGGAGAAGTGTAAGTAGTTTGGAGTTAAGAGTTTGGAGTTTCGCTTAACTCCAAACTCTCAACTCCAAACTTTTTTAAGCCTTTCGGCTTAAAAACCTATCTTTGAAAAAAATGCAAGCCGTTCTATCGCCGTATCTTAATGGTAAGGAGGAAAGTCCGGGCAACATAGAGCATCTCGCTTCCTAACGGGAAGGCGTTTAGGATTGAAAACCTAAGTGACGGAATAGTGCCACAGAAAATATACCGTCCCAACTTTACGTCGGGATAAGGGTGAAAACGTGAGGTAAGAGCTCACGAACTCGCTAAGCGATTAGTGTTTTGGTAAACCCCGGGAGTTGAAAGACCAAATAGGCTAACGCATGTAGGGCTGCTCGTCCGATGTTATCCTCCTTTTCGCTATATCTATTTTTGTCGACGACTTGTCCCGACCATTCGGGAAGCTCAGGATGACAAAAATAGGATACCGCTTCAATTAGGGCTATTTAAATAAGGCTTGTGCAATTAAAACCCCTCATAGTAGCACAACCCAAAGTTCTCTAAACCTGATTGCAAGGGAAAGCATCCGATTTTCTCGGAGCTTGTACTGGAAAGCAGGTCTACATTTGCCAAATGTTGCTGACATTCATTTTCAAATCTCACTATTAAGATTCTTCGCAGGCTCAGAATGACAAAACAAATTTTATCGTTCAAACTTGCCCAATGAACTGATGAACTAATGAACCATCCACCAAACCTTTAACCAATTTTAACGTTTATAAAACTGTATAAAAAACTATACATTAAACAAAAAATAATATATTAGCATTCTTATATAACTGAATACTTACTAACTATGGCAAAACTGCTTATAATTGATGACGAGAGAGCAATAAGAAGCACTCTTCGTGAAATTTTAGAATATGAAAGTTACGAAGTAGATGACATTGATAATGGCATTGACGGATTAGAACTCATTAAAAAAAATAACTACGACTTAGTCTTGTGTGATATCAAGATGAATAAAATGGATGGAATGGAAGTGCTAGAAAATGCACTCATTATGAAACCAGACCTTCCTTTTATCATGATATCTGGGCACGGAACAGTAGAAACAGCCATAGAAGCGAGTAAAAAAGGAGCTTTCGATTTTGTTTCAAAACCACCTGATTTAAACCGTTTATTAATTACGGTTCGTAACGCACTAGATAGGGGAACTTTAGTTACTGAAACAAAAGTTTTAAAACGTAGAGTTAGCAAAACCCGTCATATTTTAGGCGAATCTGATAGTATTAGTAAAATTAAAGAAACGATTGAGCGTGTTGCTCCTACTGAAGCTCGTGTTTTAATTACTGGTGCAAATGGTAGCGGTAAAGAATTAGTAGCTAGATGGATACACGAAAAATCTAATAGGGCTGATGCACCTTTAATTGAGGTGAACTGTGCGGCAATTCCATCAGAATTAATTGAAAGTGAGTTATTTGGCCACGAGAAAGGTTCATTTACTTCTGCTGTAAAACAACGCATTGGTAAATTTGAGTTAGCCAATGGTGGCACTTTGTTCTTAGATGAGATTGGAGACATGAGCCTTTCCGCTCAAGCAAAAGTGCTTAGAGCTTTACAGGAACATAAAATTACCAAGGTTGGTGGTGAGAAAGAACAAGAAGTTAACGTTCGCGTTTTGGCAGCAACAAATAAAGACTTATTAAAAGAAATTGAGCTCGGTAATTTCCGTATGGATTTATACCATCGTTTAAATGTTATCAATATACACGTTCCGCATTTAACAGAGAGAACGGATGATATTCCTGTAATTGCCCAACAGTTTTTAGAGGAAATTTGTGGTGATTATGGTATGCCTGTTAAAAAAATCAGCGATGGTGCAATGGATGCTTTAAAGGCTTTACCTTGGACAGGTAACGTACGTGAATTACATAACATGATTGAACGCTTAATCATTTTAAGTGATAAAACGATTACCGAAAATGACGTTGTTGCTTTTGCTAATCCAACTGGTGGAACGAATATCGGAACTGCAGTAGCTGGTGGTGGAAATGGCTCTTCGGGTGGCTCATCTATTAACTATGAGAAATTCTCGAACTTCCAAGATTACAAGGATTTTGCGGAAAAAGAATTCATCAAGTTCAAATTAGAGAAGAACAATTGGAATGTTTCTAAGACTGCTGATGACATTGAAATCCAACGCAGTCATTTATATAGTAAAATAGAGAAGTTCGGTTTAAAAAGAGCAGAATAGAGTTATAACTATTAAGTTGTACGTTGTAAGTGGAGATAACTTGAACTTATCACGTA
>SEDG01000039.1 GCA_004295885.1 Pedobacter sp.
ATATCAATTACCCAATCTGCACACTTAATCATATCCATGTTATGCTCAATAACCAAAATGGTATTGCCTTGTTCGATCAATGTATTTAGTGCTTTTAATAGCTTTTTAATATCGTGAAAGTGTAATCCTGTTGTAGGTTCATCAAAAATGAACATCGTTTTATGCGCATTGTTTCCCTTGATTAAAAACGATGCCAACTTGATCCGTTGTGCCTCGCCACCAGACAAAGTATTGGATGATTGACCTAAATGAACATAACCTAAACCAACATCTAAAAGTGGATTTAACTTCTGCAATATTTTAGGTTCTTTGGCAAAAAACTCCACCGCTTCTTCAATGGTCAAATCTAAAATATCGGCAACGTTTTTATCCTGATAAGTAACATCTAAAACTTGTTGCTTAAATCTTCTTCCGCCACAGGTTTCGCAAGGCAAATAAATATCTGCCATGAACTGCATTTCAATTTTCACTTCGCCCTCGCCTTGGCAAGTATCACACCTACCTCCTTCTACGTTAAAAGAAAATGCAGCAGGTTTTAATCCACTTGCTTTTGCTGCTGGCAATGCCGAAAACAAAGCTCTAATATCATCCCAGGCTTTAACATAAGTTACCGGATTTGAACGAGAAGAACGACCAATAGGATTTTGATCCACCATTTCTACCTGACTAACCAAATCTATGTTGCCATAAACCCCATCGTAACTTCCTGTCTGCTCGCCAGCATAATTCCCTATGGCTTTCTGCAAAGCAGGATATAAGATTTTTTTAACCAAACTTGTTTTCCCAGAACCAGAAACACCACTTACACAAGTAAAAACTCCTAATGGAAATTTTACATCAATGTTTTTTAAGTTGTTCTCTCTTGCGCCTTTAATTAAGATATGGTCTTTCCAGTTCCTTCTTTTTGCTGGAATGGCGATTTCTTCCTTTCCAGCCAAATACCTACCTGTTAACGATTTATCGTCTTTAATAATTTCATCATAAGTACCACTGAAAACTAAGTTTCCACCATGCGTACCAGCTTCAGGACCAATATCAATAATATGGTCGGCAGCTTTCATCATTTCTTCTTCGTGTTCTACCACCAAAACAGTGTTACCTACGTTTCTAAGTGATGTTAAAACTTCAATCAGTTTATGTGTATCTCTTGGGTGCAAACCAATGCTCGGCTCATCTAAAACATATACAGAACCAACCAAACTACTTCCTAAAGATGTTGCCAAGTTAATACGCTGACTCTCTCCTCCTGATAAGGTATTTGATAAACGATTTAAAGTCAAGTAACCTAAACCAACGTTGTTTAAATACAAAACTCTACTGGTTACTTCGGCCAATAAACGTTTAGAGATTTTTACTTCAGTTTCTGATAATTCTAACTTATCAAAAAATGGAAGAATAGTAGACAATGGCATTAAAACCATATCTAAAATAGATTTTCCATTAATTTTTACATAAGAAGCATCTTTACGCAAACGTGTCCCCTTACAATCTGGGCAAACCGTTTTCCCGCGGTAACGCGAAAGCATAACACGATACTGAATTTTATAAGTTTGCTCTTCTAGTTCCTTAAAAAAATCATCTAAGCCAGCGAAGTATTTATTACCAGTCCAGATTAGCCGTTGTTGTTTTTCTGTTAATTCGCTATACGAGCGATGAATTGGGAAGTCGAATTTATCGGCATTTTTAATAAATTTCTTTAGCCATTCGCCCATTTTTTCGCCACGCCAAGGTGCAATGGCATTATCATATAAACTTTTGCTTTTATCAGGGATAACCAAATCTTCATCAATGCCAATTACATTTCCATAACCTTCGCAACGTTTACAAGCGCCATAAGGGTTATTAAAGCTGAAAAAATTTGGTGTTGGTTCTTCGAATTTTACGCCATCTAATTCAAACCGGTCACAGAAAAAGGTTTGTTTGCCTTCGTGTTCTACAAAACAATCGCCTTTGCCTTCAAAAAATGCAGTTTGCACAGAATCCGCAATGCGACTTAAAGTTTCTTCCTCCTCGTTAACAACAATGCGGTCTATTAAAATTCTGATAGTTTGTGTATCCGTTAACTCAATATCTTTGATAGATTCATCTTCCAATAAATCCTCAATCTTGGCTATTTTGTTTTTAAAATAAACCCGCAAAAATCCCTTTTGAAGTAGCACAGCTAATTCTTCTTTTACAGAGCGATTATTATGCGGATGTAATGGACAGAAAATAGTCACCACGGCATCATTGCCTAATCCCATTATAAAATCCACCACTGTGGTAACGGTATCTTTTTTAACTACCGCACCAGAAATGGGCGAATAAGTGATTCCTATTCTAGAGAAAAGCAATTTTAGGTAATCGTAAATCTCTGTACTCGTACCTACTGTAGAACGCGGATTTGAGGTAATTACCTTTTGCTCAATCGCGATAGCTGGAGCGATACCTTTGATATAATCAACGTCAGGTTTGTTCATCCTGCCCATAAATTGACGAGCATAAGAAGACAAGCTTTCTACGTAACGACGCTGACCTTCAGCATATAAAGTATCAAACGCTAAAGACGACTTACCAGAGCCAGACATCCCAGTAATTACGACCAATTTGTTCTTCGGAATAGCTACATCAATGTTTTTAAGATTGTGTACCCTTGCTCCTTTTATAATGATGTGCTTGTGTGGATCTTTCTCTATTTCTTTACTCATTTACCGCCTCTTAGCTATACTTTTTGATAACCCAAAATTACGAAATTGGTTTTAACCAAGCCCCATATAAGATGCGTTTTGCAAAATTTTACAATATTTAACATATTTTTTGTTGTATTATTAAAAAAAAATACGTCTTTTGTATTCATAACTCACACAAGTTAGAAACCAACATCTTAAAAACAAGGAGAAAAGCTATCGATTAAAACAGCTACTTATTTATTATTTAATAAAAAAAGAGAATAGTTTTTATACGCACTCCTATGAAATTACAGCAGAATAGTGATCAGGATTTAGTGAAGTTATATCTGAGCGGAGAAGAATCTGTATTAGAAGAATTACTAAGAAGGCATAAATCCAAAATATACACCTCCATTTATTTATTGGTTAAAGACCAATACCTAGCCGAAGACATTTTTCAAGATGCCTTCATCAAAGTTATTAATACGCTCCGCAGTGGTCGCTATAATGAAGAAGGTAAATTTTTACCTTGGGTAATGCGTATTGCGCACAACTTGGTTATCGATTATTTCCGTAAGGAAAAACGCACCCCAGTTATTACTAGTGCAGATGGCACCGATGTACTTAACCTTTTGCAAATCCTAGAAGAGAGCGCAGAAGAGAGAATGTTACGCGAACAAACTCACATAGATTTACGAGCCATGATACATCTTTTGCCAGACGAGCAAAAGGAAGTTTTAATCATGCGCCATTATGCAGATTTAAGTTTTAAGGAAATTGCAGATTTAACAGATGTGAGTATTAATACAGCTTTAGGCCGAATGCGTTATGCATTGAGCAATTTGCGTAAAATGATGAAGGTGAAAGAGGTTAGCACAAAGAATTAGTAAACCTTAGCTTGTCACTCTGAGCGTAGTCGAAGAGTTGAAAACGATTGTCAGAAGCATTTGGCTAAAGCAGCCCCGCTTTCTCTACTGCCGTTGATCCCGATAGCTATCGGGACGGCATTCATCCAATTTGGTTTAGATAAAGTCAGTTGCTGCTGCTATTAGCGTAAGCTTTGCAAATCGCATAAAATAAATTGGCCATAAAAACGTTGTTTCTATGGCCTCTAGTGGTTTTTTGAAAATTAACTTAAAAAAAATCAAATAATTATTTAGTTAATGAAATAAAATATATGTTATTACGTTTATTTTTAAAAAAACTAAATATTTTGATTGCGTATGACAAAAACCTCTACTCCAACTAACATTGTAAACTTCCCCAACCCACAACAAGTAGAAAAAGCCGTTGATGTGGCCGAACAGCAGGATCAAATGTTTTACAACAGCATTAAACCTCAACTAGATGAGCTAGTAAAAAATCCTTCAGATGAAACCATCGAAAAGATTTTAGCTTACTCAAAAAAGAAGTAAAATTACAAAACCAAAATCCCGTTAACCCTTGGCTAACGGGATTTTTTATTGGCCATATTTCATATCAAAACGACCATCGGTAACGGAAATAGTTTTTCCTGTTTTTAAATTAGTAAGAACAAATGAAAAGGTTCCAGCTAAAACTTCTTTCATAAAATCCCGAGTCTTAATCATGACTTTACCACTCGTTGCTATGTATTGTTCTGCTCCATCATAGTATTCGGCAGAATTCATATTGGTAGTCAAATCATATTCCCCACTATTAGTAATGTGAGATACATTAATATTTAAAGATTTACTACCCCTATTAACTTGTAACTCTAAAGTAACAGGGTTTACATTTTTTCGTAAACCTGGAGTCATTGGAAATGTACCTCTAGGTAAAAAAATCTCTCCATCAATTAAACAACCAAATGTGTCTTTTCCTTCAGTAGTCATGGCTGGAAGCTTTTCTACATATTCAGGGAATAAACGTAATTTTTTACACCCACTAAAGATGCAAGTTGAGCTTAAAATGAGGACTAAAAAAACATTTCTTGTAAGGTTCACAGGTAAATGGTTTAAGTATAGAGTTGTCATAAAGTTAACAAAAAGCTTTAGATTTTTACCTAACTTAACTAGAAGATATGGTTACGTTAAGCTTAGCTAACCTAATTTAATTTTGACTTTCTTCTGTCATTAAAAACCCTACCTTTGCTTAGTGTAATTTTAACACTAAGCTATATGAAAAAGAGTTTGCTTCCATTAACATTAGGCGGTTTAGGTATCGGCATTACAGAGTTTGTAATGATGGGCCTATTACCAGATATTGCAAAAGATTTAAATGTAACTATTCCTCAAGCTGGCTATTTAATCTCTGCTTATGCGCTTGGCGTGGTCATTGGTGCTCCATTATTGGTAATGGCTGCCGGAAAATTTCCGCCTAAAAAGATATTGATTGCCTTAATGATTATGTTTACGGCGTTTAATGCATTGTCTGCATTTGCGCCTAACTTCACTTTGTTATTTATTTCTAGACTATTATCTGGCTTACCCCACGGTGCATTTTTTGGTGTAGGTTCTGTAGTTGCAAGTCGCATTGCCGAAAAAGGCAAAGCTGCCCAAGCAGTTTCTATGATGTTTGCTGGCTTAACGATTGCAAATGTTTTAGGCGTTCCGCTAGGTACTTTTATCGGTCATAATTTTTCTTGGCGATTTTCATTTGCTGTTGTAGCAATTGTTGGAATCATCACTTTGATTAGCCTTAAACAATGGCTTCCGGCTTTGCCTGCTAACAAAAACAGAGACTTAAAAGCAGAATTAGGCTTCTTTAAAAAACAAGAAGCCTGGTTAATTATCATTATGATTTCTATTGGAACAGGCGGGTTATTTACTTGGTATAGTTACATCGCCCCATTAATGACAGACGTTGCTGGTTTTTCTTCAAATAGCGTTACCTATATCATCATGTTAGCTGGACTTGGTATGCTTTGCGGCAATTTTATTGGTGGTTATTTAGCTGATAAATTTTCTCCAGCAAAAGCATCAGTTGCTTTATTGTTAACCATGGTGATTACACTCCTAATTGTTCACTACACTTCATTCAATCCTGCACTTGCATTAGTAATGACATTTATAACTGGCGCTGTTTCATTCGCTCTCGCCGCCCCTATTCAAATGTTAATGATTACTTCTGCCAAAGGCTCAGAAATGTTGGCTGCATCCGCTAGTCAGGCAAGTTTTAATATTGGTAACGCTTTAGGCGCATTTTTCGGTGGACTACCTCTAGTTTATGGCTTCGATTATACTTGGCCAGCTTTAGTTGGAGCATTAATGGCAATGATTGGCGCTATGTTTGCGTTTTGGCTAATTAGAAGTCATCATCCTGCTAAGGTTAAATTAAAAGCGGAGTTGAGCGTTTAATAAATAACCTAGCCTACATATTTTGCTTTTATCCTGATATCAGCATCTCTAAACGGTCCTTTCCCAAAAGCGTAAAAAACAATTTGAGTTTGGTTAACAGAAGACAACATTTTTCTAGCTTCCCTAAAATCTTGATTGATGTTGGCGAGGTTGTTAAAGAAAGCCTGCTGCAGCTCCTGAACATTAGTACCCAAAGTTCCCTTGCGTTCATTAGTTTCCAGAGCTATCACTAAACCTTTGTTACCTTGCTCATCTTCTATTGTTTGTATATGAAAAGAATGAATGTTATCTACTAGTTGAGGCAAACTGTAAATAACTTCTTGAATATCTACAGGACTAATATTAGCCCCATAAAAAGAAACAGTCATATCTACCCTACCATAATGAAAAAGAATAGGCAAGTCGGTTTTTGATTTCATCAATTGACCTTCATCAATACTCAGTTCATTGCAAATTGCCAGTAATTCTTGATACTGCAAAACATGGCCCTTGTCGTATATGTTATAGTTAATTTTAGGCGAAATATAACCTGACCTACAAATTGTAAAAACCAGTTCTCCATTTTCTCGCACATCAATTAGAAAATCTGCTGGGTTATATTGAAAAACCATCGGCATTGCTCCATCGTATTTTAAAATGCTTTTTCGTAACAACTCGTTTGAGCGCAACAATCTTCGTAATGAAATTGTGAAATCGTTTTCCGCTGCTAAATTTAACTCCAAGTCTGATGCCCCAAGCGAACTATAAATCTTCTTGATGCCTTTTTTCATCAAATAATCTCTCATTTCTTCGGCCATTGACTCTCCGCCCAATATGAAGGAAACATCTAATTCCCGCCAGTCAATCTTCATCTCATCCACTAATGATTTTAAAAATGGTGGATAGCCCATTATTATATATTTGTGCTTTTTCCCAAAGTCGTTAATGGTATTCGCTATCTTAAGTTTATCCGGACCAGTCGACTTTATTTTAGCAAACTTCACACAGCTCATCGTCACGTTAACACCCGTAGCCCAAGCTCCTAATGCAAAGGCATTGATGATAAAAACAGGAGAATCTCCAAATAAACTGCGCATCCCAAACGCAATCATTTTGGCATTAACTTGACGCTCATATTTCCCTCTTGCCCAATTGGTTGCCATACCGCTACTACCAGACGATTCATCAATAATTACATTATTGTTAGGAATTTTACCATTTATACATCGTTCTTCCAGTGTATATTTTTTAATATAATTGGCCTTATCCATGAGCGGTATTTCAGAAAGATTTGGAACCAGCCCGTTAAATGATGGGTGAGAAAATCTTTGTAAATTTAAAAAATCAGCATATGCTGGAACACGCTTTTTTGCGTTGATAAACTCTACATAACCTTTTGCCTGGCCATTAAAATACCTAAGCTTATTGAAGCCAGACACATATAACAACTTCATCGTAAAATCTGAATGCATAAGTAACGCTCTACTACACTTCAGCAACTTACCATAGCACAAAATGAATACGTGTCTCATCATTCTATTTAATAATTATTTCATTAGTACTTAGTCTAAAACTTCTAGTGGGCTCTTTGCTGTAGCCTAGCCTAAATACCATCCAAACTTTCTTATCATCAGCAACTGTGCTCAGTTTTTTATTGATTTTATCATAAGCAGCAACATTTGTAATTAGCGACCCAAATGGTTGGATGTATGCATTTTCCTTAGTGATGAGCAACCAATTCCTCCCTAGCATTTTTCCAGCATTTAGCCAATCGGCTGTATCGGAAAAATTGCCAGAAAACCAACCGATTGTTGCAGTTCCATTAAATGATGCTTTATAATAATTAGCTAGTACTTTTTTCTTAATGCCCTCTGCCCATCTTTCTGGCTGACGAAAAACTGACTTCATTAGAATTCCAGGAAAGCCCATACATTTGGCCCAGAGCCCATCCTTTTTATCCCGTGCCTCTTCTTTACTATATCTAAATAAGTGGTCAAGCTCTTTTCGGTTTGCGCTAGAATTAATATCCTCAAATAACGTTTCTTGATTAAGACCTACGATGAAATCTATCAAATTCTCATCATTAGAATAAGAGAAATTATAGTTAAGCCCATTAGCTTGAATTTTAATCTTTTCTAATGTGGTTTGCTCAACTGGCAAGCCGTTATAGTGCGCCCTTGAAGTTTTCCTCTTTAAAATTAACTCTCTATCAAGCACCTCATTGCTACTTGCCCGAACCAGTTTCAGCTTTGCGAACTTTGTATATCCATCCGCATTGAGATTTATCGGGTCAAAAACCTCAGCTATCTCAACTTTCGCAGCGTGGCTACTAGCTGCAATTGAAAGATATTCAATAAAAATACCCATAACTACGGTTACAAAAATGCAATTGGGGTCGCCAATCGGAAGCAACCTAGCTGGGTCATAATAGAGTATTGCTTCGGTATCGGATACAATTTTTATTTTGTGCGGCTGCAGGTTATGAACATTGGGGCACCAACGAGCATAACCGACTAGTTCCTCCCAAGCAGGAAATATTTGTTTCGAAGCTCCAAACAACTCCTTAACAGGATTTAAGACAACGAGTGAAGTTATTTTAAATCCTGTTTTTAAAAAATATCTTCTACTAATTACATTCATAAATTCGAATCTTTGATTGATTGAAAACCTAGAACATACCTAGTGAAGCGCCAAAAGAAAAGTTTCCATAGCTTTTAACGCCGTTTGCATTTCCTCTCCAAGATGCATTTATGCCAACGCCTTTTTTAATCTGAAAACTATATCTCAATTCAGCAGGTAAGCCAATGGCGATTTCTTCATCAAAACGAGGTAAATAATATGGCTGTTTGGTGCGATTGAATTCGTCGTCTGGTACTGTTCTAGCAACGACCGAAACACCAGTTCCAAATTGAAATTGGTGACGTTTTAACATCGTATAGGTTTTACCATAAATTAAACCAAAGTCTGCCAAGCCTGGTGTGGTAATGTGACTTTCATCATCTTCTCCCTTCAACAACTTTTGCTCTTCACTTCTATTGTCTCTAGCGTCGCTTATGGCAATTTTAAGGTAATTATGGTCGTACTGAGCCCAAATACCAACATTTACATAATTATCGTAGGTCTTTGATTTACCTACTTCAAAACCTAGGTAAAGATTATTGAATCCAGTAAAATCTCGTATTTGGCAAAAAGAATTTGTTTCAATTAACAGTACGGCGATTACGCTGATGATTAATATTTTCGTTTTCATAACTCCTGATTTAAATTGTTAACCAAAAGTATAGCACGAAAAACTGAAGAATAAACCTTAGAAAATATCGAATATCAAATATTTAATTTTAAAAGATAATTTAATGAAAATAAACTAAATATTTTATTGTTAGAAATTGTATCTTAGTTTATATTAACTTCCAAAGATGTTAATTTCCCTACAATTCATTTTAAGAGAGATTATTATGCTAAACTTTCAGATTAATTACTTCCAGCAAATTAAATCAGCTATTCCAACTTATCAAAATCTTGCACAAAGCGTGGCAGAAGTACTTTCGATTAGCATCAACGAAGCTTATAAAAAAATAAAAGGGAATAGTTTATTAAACATTTATCAAATTATAAAGCTTTCAGACCATTTTGGCATTCCCTTTCTGTACAAACCAAATCAGTTACCAACCGTAACATTCGACTATCTAAGCGTTGACCAAGAAACCCCAAATATGTTACTGTATTTGCAAGACCTACTAAAAAACTTAAAGCAAATTCAGGGAGGAACCAAAAAGCATATCACCATTACAACAGACGACATTCCTTTATTTCACTTTTTCAAATATCCAGAACTTACTTGTTTTAAGTTGTTTTTTTGGTCAGACACCGCAATGAACTCTGAAACCAAGTTTGACCCAAGCGCATTCGACGAGCAAATCATATCGCTTTCAAAAGAATTAAATCAAATCTATTTAGAAATCCCTTGCACAGAAATATGGGCAAAAGATACCGTTCATGGTACAATTGAACAAATTAGGTATGCTTTTGAGGCGGGTTATATCGATAAAACCTTCGCCATTCAAATTATAGAACAGGTTAGGTATTGCTTAACAGATATGAACATGTATGCCATTAGCAGCAAAAAAACCATCGATCCAGAACACAGCTTTAATTGGTATAACTGCGATGTTTTGGGAAGTATATCTTATTTAGTAGATAATAAAGGAAGCATGTCTTGCTACAATAGATTTAACACCTTCAATTATTTAAAAACAGACGACCAATCATATTGCGAACAAACAAAACGCTGGATGCAAGGCCTAATTAAGAAATCGGTTTCCTTTAGTGGGCAAGGCGAAAAACATCGAAACAGGTTTCTATACAATTCTTTTGCGGAATGTGACAACTTAATTAGAGAGATTAATAATTGACAGCAGACTAAGATTTTGAGATTTGCTAATGCGTTAACGATTGAAGCGGCATCCTTTTTAGCTGTCATCCTGAGCGTAGTCGAAGGACAGCCAAAAAGATACAGCGGATCCCGAACATTCGGGATTAAAACGCCCAAATAATTCCAAGCGAGGTATAATATTTCCAGTTAGAGTTACCTTATATTTGTCTATGCTAAAAAAAGAACGTTATCAACTTTTTGTAAAGCACTTTGCTGCCAAACAACCAAACGCCGAAACCGAATTACACTACAATAACCCCTATCAATTATTGGTTGCGGTTATTCTTTCTGCTCAATGCACCGATAAAAGAATTAACCAAGTAACCCCCGCTCTTTTTCAACGTTTTCCAAATGCAAATTCCTTGGCTGAAGTTACACCAGACATTGTTTTCGATTACATTAGGAGTGTAAGTTATCCTAACAACAAGGCCAAACACTTGGTTGGGATGGCAAATATGTTGGTAAATGAATTTAACAATCAAGTGCCATCAGACATAGACCAATTACAAAAAATGCCAGGCGTTGGCCGCAAAACCGCTAATGTAATTGCATCAGTAATTTATGACGCCCCCGCCATGGCTGTAGACACTCATGTTTTTAGGGTTGCCAATAGGATTGGCTTAACTACCGGAAAAACACCTCTAGCCGTAGAGAAAGATTTGGTTAAAAATTTACCTGAGCACACCATTGCCATGGCTCATCATTGGTTAATACTGCATGGCAGATATATTTGCGTGGCAAGGAGCCCCAAGTGTAGCATTTGCGAAATAACTTATATGTGCAAGTATTTCGAAAAGCTCCATAAAACTAAAGAAATTAGCGATGTTGATAATTTTATTAAAATAGTTTAAATATTATTTGCATTAATCAAATTAAAATTAATATGTTTGCTAAAGTTATTAGCATTACAAGTTAGATTATTAGCCGCTACACCTATTTATTATTTAGAGATGAAAAACATGAATCCAAACGCAGAAAAATTAAAAGCACTACAATTAACATTAGATAAATTAGAAAAATCATACGGCAAGGGTTCAGTTATGAAATTAGGCGATGCGCCTATTGAAGCCATCGACTCCATTTCTACTGGATCAATTAGTTTAGACATTGCCTTAGGTATTGGCGGTGTTCCAAAAGGACGGGTGATTGAAATATACGGGCCAGAATCCTCTGGTAAAACAACTTTGGCGACTCATATTATTGCTGAAGCGCAGAAAAAAGGCGGCATTGCTGCTTTTATAGATGCAGAACATGCGTTTGATAAAGGCTATGCTAAAAAATTAGGAGTTGATGTAGACAATCTTTTAATTTCTCAACCAGATAATGGTGAGCAAGCCCTAGAAATTGCTGATAACTTAATTCGCTCTGGCGCTATTGATGTAATTGTTATCGATTCGGTTGCCGCATTAGTTCCGAAAGCAGAAATTGAAGGCGAAATGGGCGATAGCAAAATGGGGCTACACGCTCGTTTAATGAGTCAGGCCTTAAGGAAATTAACTGGAACAATTGCAAAAACTGGCTGTTGCTGCATTTTCATTAACCAATTACGTGAAAAAATTGGCGTGATGTTCGGTAACCCTGAGACTACTACTGGTGGTAACGCATTGAAGTTTTATGCATCAGTACGTCTAGATATCCGCAGAACCTCTCAAATTAAAGATTCTGATGAAGTTTCTGGAAATAGAGTGAAAGTTAAAATCGTTAAAAATAAAGTGGCACCGCCTTTTAGAATTGCTGAATTTGATATTATGTTTGGAGAAGGTATCTCTAAAACGGGAGAAATTATTGATTTAGGTGTTGATTTTAACATCATCAAAAAAGCTGGTTCTTGGTTCTCTTATGGAGAAACTAAACTTGGACAAGGAAGAGATGCTGTTAAAACGTTATTGTTAGATAATCCAGAATTATCTGAAGAAATAGAAGCTAAAATTAGAGCTGAAGTAACAGGAGATAAATTGGAAGAGAAGTTATAATGACTAGTTCTCGCATTTAAAACAGCATTTTGCATCAAGTGTTATTATCGTATAAGTTGCAATAATAATCCCCACCACTAAAAGAACCAATCCTAAATAGTTTCTTTTTTTATCCTGCTTAATCATCCATACTAAAAAGATGATTAATGGAATTAACAACAAGCCAAAAAATATAAAGCTATTCGCTCCCATAACATTCTTATTTAAAAATTCATTCTCGCCATTGGCGAAATATCTTGTCCAACAAATTCTGCCGCCAAAAACTTCTGATAACCAGCAATGGCAATCATGCCAGCATTATCAGTACAATATTGAAAAGCTGGAATATAGACATTCCAACCTAAATCATCTTTTAATTGGGTTAATGCATTCCTTAATCCTGAATTTGCAGAAACGCCACCAGCAATCGCAATTTCTTTTATATCATATTGTTTAGCGGCTTTTTTAAGCTTGTTCAATAAAATATTCACGATGCTATATTGGACAGACGCACAGATATCATTTAAGTTTTGCTCAATAAATTGCGGGTTTTCTTTTTGCCTGTCTCTTATAAAGTACAAAATTGCAGTTTTAAAACCACTAAAGCTATAATTTAATCCCTGTATTTGAGGTTCAGGAAACTTAAATGCTAATGGATTTCCCAATTGTGCATACTTGTCAATTAAAGGACCGCCAGGATAAGGCAAATTTAAGATTTTCGCTGTTTTATCGAATGCCTCTCCCGCTGCATCATCTAGTGTTTCACCAACAATCTCCATATCGAAGTAGTCTTTTACCAACACGATTTGAGTATGACCACCAGAAACTGTGAGACATAAAAATGGAAATCTAGGTGTTGGCTCATCAATAAAATGCGCTAGAATGTGAGCTTGCATATGATTAACAGCGATTAATGGTAAATCTAGCGCAAGCGCAAAAGATTTGGCAAATGACACCCCCACTAATAACGCACCCAATAAACCTGGACCACGAGTAAATGCAACTGCGTTTAGCTCATTTTTGTTAAC
>SEDG01000411.1 GCA_004295885.1 Pedobacter sp.
GCAGGTGTTACCCTAACTCAATGGCTAAATGGACAAACAACAACTAACCCGAAAGACCTTTGGTTAACCAGGCTAGGTTTGCTCACCAACGAAAAAAACAACTACTTTGCTGGTAAAACAATAGATTGGTACGATTTATTGTTCCGTACTGGACAGCGCCAAGATCATACCTTAAGTATGTCTGGCAGAAAAGATGAGATCAATTATTACATGTCTCTGGGCTATTTAAAAAATGAAAACTTAATAGAAGGTGGCGAATTTAGCACAGTAAGAACTAGGGTAAACCTAGATGCAAAAGCTGCAAAATTTTTAAATGTTGGCATCAATTTTCAATATGCAGATCGTGATGAAGGTGCAATTGAAGCAGATTGGGGTCAATTAACAAGTTTGTCTCCTTACGGCGATTATTACAATGCAGATGGTAGTTTAAGAAGAATCCCAACAGACGACAATGGTTTAAATGCAAGAAACCCATTCTTAAATCCAACTTATAACAGCAGAATGGTGCGATTGAATACTCTATTTGGAAGTATTTATGCCAAAGCTGCTTTACCATTTGGTATTACTTATCAATTGAACTTTAGTCCTGGTATAGATATGTACCGTACTTTCAATGCATCGTCTTCATTAAATCCAAATGTTACTACAAAATCCACAATTTCGACGTTACATTTTTAGTGAATGGTGAAAAATACCAATCTTGGTACACCTTGTCAGGAAACGAAGGTTTTATCCCTAGTGACGTTCTTGGTTACCATAACTTAGGTAGTGGTGTTAAGGCAACGGTAAGCAGTGATGATCAAGCCTACAAAGGTGATGCTTTAATGGGTAGGATTAATTACTCGTTAATGAACCGTTACAATTTCTCATTTACTTTACGTCGTGATGGTTTTTCTGGTTTTGGTGCTGCAAACAAAAGAGCAACCTTCCCATCTGCAGCTGTAGCTTGGACTTTTACCGAAGAGAGTTTCTTAAAAGATATCAAATGGCTTAATTATGGTAAATTGAGAGTTTCTTACGGTGAAAATGGAAACAGAGTTGTAGACCAATATTCAAGTTTGTCTAGTGAAGACTTGGTTAAATATCAATCAGTAAACGGCAGTGGTGTACCTGCAGAAGTAAATGGTATCGTGGGTGGTGCTAGAATTGGTAATCCAGAATTAAAATGGGAAAAAACGAAATCCCTAAACATAGGTTTAGATTTTGGAATTATCAATAACAGAATCAACGGTGCGCTAGAATATTATGATAAAAAAACATCTGATTTATTGATTAGCCAAACGCTTTCAAGTGTATCAGGAGCTAGTAATGTAATATCTAACATTGGAGCCGTTAATAACAAAGGTGTTGAGTTCTCTGTGAGCAGTAAAAACATCACCTCTGGTAACTTCCAATGGAATTCTAACGTAATATTCTCCCTCAATAGAAATAAAATTATCCGCCTTGCGACGCCTAATAACGACCCAGGTAATGGATGGTTTATTGGAAAAGACATCGACGTAATTTGGGATTATAGAATTTTAGGCGTATGGCAAACAGACGAGGTTACAGAAGCTAATAAGTTTAATAAAGGCATAAAGCCAGGCGATTACAAATTGCAAGATGTGGATGGCAACTATATTTATAACGATGCTGATAAACAGTTTTTAGGGTATCGTAATCCGCGATTTACTTGGGCAGTTCGTAATGAATTTAACATCTATAAAAGCTTCGATTTATCCTTTCAGTTAATATCAAACTGGGGTCAGAGAGCGCAAGATAACCAAGGTATTAACCAACCAGGCAGTGTAGGCTTTGGACGAACTAGTTCTTACGTAGTTCCTTATTGGACAGTTGATAACCCTACAAACGAGTACGCCCGTTTAAGCTCGGGCTTAAGTGGAACTAGTTTTAATGTGTACAGGAAAAGCTCATTCATCAGGTTAAATACTGTGGCATTGTCTTATTCATTACCAAAAGATTTAATTGGCAAAGTAAGATTGCAAAGTGCTAAAGTATATTTCAATATCAATAACGCAGCGCTTTATGCCCCAGATTGGAACACATGGGACCCTCAAAATAATGGTCCAACGCCAAGATATTATACACTAGGACTAAATATTTCATTATAGAATTTATAGACATGAAAATTTTAAATAAAAAATTAATATTAGCACTGGTCGTTTTAATGACAGCTGCTAATAGTTGTAAGAAAGCTGATCTTGAGTCAGAGTTTCTTTCGAAGTTTGAACCAGAAGTAGCTTTAAGTAATGTTGCCGGAATGAAAGCTGCATTAGCTGGACTAGGCTTAAATGCAAGGCAAGAATTTTTTGGAGACATGGCTCCAATAGTTACAGAATCTATTTTTTCTGATGTTGCTGTAGATGGTACCACAGATAAAAGTACCCAAGCCCAAGACATGGACACAAGGGTAACGCCCGATGCAGAACTAAATAATCCAGATTTTAATAGGATAGGTTTCTACTGGATCGAAGGTTTTAAAGGTGTGAGGTATGCGAATACAATCATCAATAACATCAATAAAGTAACCTTTAAAAACGATGCGGAGAAGAATTCAATCTTGGGTTCAGCTTTATTTTATCGTGCTTATTACTATTATCGTTTAGTTCATCAATTTGGCGATGTGCCTTTAGTTTTGGAAGAATTAACAGCGCCAAAACTTGATTATTATTCTACAAAGCGTGATGTGATCCTTAAAAAAATGAAAGCAGACTTGTTATTTGCCGAAACTTGGGTTTTAGATGGGGTTGATAGAGGTGAGGTAACTAAAGGTGCTGTTAGTCATCTATTAACAAAAGTAAATTTAGCCTTAGGAGATTTTGATGATGCTATAACTTCTGCCAATAACGTAATTAATGGAGGTAAATATGCTTTGATGAAATCTCGTTTTGGAAGTACTGCCGCCGATGCTACAAAAAATGTAATTTGGGATTTGCATAGAATGGATAACAAGGCAATCGCTGCCAATAAAGAGACTTTATTTTTGGCGATTGACAGAGAAACGTTGGCTGGTGCAACAGCAAATGGTTCTCAAGTTATGCGTAACTGTGTACCTGCTTGGCATTTTGCAAATTTAAGAACACCATCAGGCTTAAACCCTGCAATTGTTGATGGCGTAACGGTAGAAATTCCATTAACGTTAATGTATGGTAGAGGAATCGGAAGGTATCGCGGAACGCCATATAGCACCAAATATATCTGGACAGATAATACAGA
>SEDG01000412.1 GCA_004295885.1 Pedobacter sp.
GGTCTAATCGCTAACTCTTTTAAAAGATAAAGCAAGCCCTTATCTGCATGTGTAAATGCATGAAATGCTTCGTGAAAGAAATGAGAGATGGTAAAACGGTGTATAACAGCTGGCTGCCCGCATTGAGGACAGAATTTTTGTTCTTTTATTAAATGGGCTTCACAATTTAAGCAGTGTTCAGATTTCATCTTGGAGAGAGAGTTAACTTATTGGCTAATGTCGTCAATTGAATTAAAAAAACAAAAACTGAGTTTAAGCGACCTCAAACTTTTTTAGCATCATTCTTGTTCTAGAATTATCAAAATCATCATAATGAAAAAAATATTCATCTCCATTTTCAGTTTAGCGGCTCTATTTACAGCTTGTCAAAGTAACAATTCAGAAAAAACTGCTACAGATACCGCTGCACCAGACACCAATATAGTTCCTGCTAGTGAGCAGTATTGCTATAGATACATTAAAAATAAAGACACTGCAACATTAACAATGATGAGTAGCGGAACCATCACCACAGGAGAACTGAAGTACAATCTCTACGAAAAAGATAAAAATTCGGGCATATTCGAGGGCGAATTAAGAGGCGATACTTTAATTGCTGAATATACTTTCAACTCAGAAGGAAAAGAGTCGGTTAGACAAGTTGCTTTTCTTAAAAAAGGGAATCAGTTAGTTGAAGGTTTTGGTGATGTTGAAGAGAAAAATGGAAAGATGATGTTTAAGGATAAGTCGAAATTGACTTTTGGAAATTCGATTGTCTTTAACAAAGTTGATTGTTTTTAGGAATTGGGTCGATGGATAATAGTTGATAGTTGATGGGCTAGGCTCCCAAACCATCAACCATGGACCATTAACTTATTTCAAAATGCTCAAATCTCTCCCAGAAACCGTCTACAGGTAATGGTGCAAATATCTTAATGGGTTCTTTTTGCACAGGGTGGATGAATTCTAACTGTCTAGCGTGTAAACAAATACTTCCTTTTCGGCTACCACGAGGATAACCATATTTATTATCGCCAACTATTGGGCAATCCATAGTAGATAATTGAACTCTAATTTGATGCGAGCGACCAGTTAATGGATTAACTTGCAATAGATAAAATCCACCAAGCTCCCCTATTAATTTATAATCTAACTCAGAGCGCTGACTACCAGCAACTTCCTTATTATAAGCAGCAACAACATTTTTTTGCGGGTTTTTAATCAGATAGTGAACCAAATTCCCCTCAGCTCTTGTTGGCTTATTTCTTACCACCGCGAAATAGGTTTTACGAACTTCTCTATTTTTAAAAATAGCATTCATCCTTTCTAAGGCTTTGCTCGTTTTGGCAAATAAAATAACCCCGCTAACCGGTCTATCCAAACGATGCACCACGCCTAAAAAAGCACCGTTAGGTTTATTGTACTTAGCAGCGATGTATTTCTTCACCTTTTCGTCTAAAGGTTCATCCCCAGTTTCATCAATCTGTACAATATCCCCAGAGCGTTTGTTAATCGCTATTAAATGATTGTCTTCGTATAAAATATCTGCTTCGGTAAGGGGCATTATGTGGTTAACTGTAAAATTGTTTAACTGGTTAATTGTTTTGGATTATGAACTGTCTTTTGTTTATAAACCCGATTGGATGAAAAGCCCAAATTCTTCATTGGGCTTGTAAGGAAAGCGGGACTGATTTTTCCGAAGAGCACTGAAACTGCTTTTCAAATTATCGGAATTTATCTTTATTCTTTGCTCCTTTATCCTTACTCAAATCTAATACTGCTCTTTCTCGTTCGGGAAATCCTTAGCTTTTACATCTTTAATATAAGATTGCGCAGCGCCCAAAATTCCTTCGTATAAATCTAAATACTGGCGCAAAAAACGTGGTCTAAACCCTTTTGTTAAACCAATCATGTCATTTACAACTAAAACCTGTCCGTCGCAATCTGGTCCAGCACCAATACCAATAGTTGGAATATGGATACTTTCAGTTACTTCCTTAGCCAATTTAGCAGGGATTTTTTCTAATACCACTGCAAAACATCCAGCTTCTTGCAGAGCTATAATATCGGTTTTTAACTTATTAGCCTCTTCTTCATCTTTCGCTCTAACGGTGTAAGTTCCGAATTTATAAATAGATTGAGGAGTTAAGCCCAAATGCCCCATTACAGGTATACCAGCGGTGATGATTCGTTGAATCGACTCTGCAACTTCTGCTCCACCTTCTAACTTTACACCGTGCGCACCAGACTCTTTCATTATCCTAATGGCAGAATTTAATGCTTCCTTAGAATTACCTTGATAAGAACCAAAAGGCAAATCTACCACTACAAAAGCACGACTAGCACCACGAACTACACCTTGTGCGTGATAAATCATTTGGTCTAACGTGATGGGTAAAGTGGTTTCGTGACCAGCCATTACATTAGAAGCCGAATCGCCAACTAGTAAAACATCTAGTCCAGCATCATCTAAAATGGTTGCCATCGAATAATCGTAAGCGGTTAACATGGCAATTTTTTCGCCACGTTGTTTCATCTCTTGTAAGATATGCGTGGTAATCCGCTTAATTTCTTTGTTTACAGACATGTTCTTTGTTTTGTTAGGCAAAATTAGGTTTTATTATTGTAAAAGGAACAAGGATTTAAAAGCTAACCACAAAGACACAAAAACCAATAAGAAACTATTGACAAGTTTTGTGCTCTTTGTGCCTTTGTGGTAAAATCTTGAAATGGTTATCTAAATACTTTTTTAAAAAAATATCTTGAAAAAACCGTTGAAAAACCTACCTTTGTATGTTTTTTATGGCAAAGCTGCCGGAAAAATTGGAACTACTACTGGCGAGATTTGCTTTAATACAGGTATGACTGGCTATCAGGAAGTATTTACTGACCCATCTTACTTTGGGCAGATTTTAGTAGCAACCAATGCACACATTGGAAACTACGGTATTCACAAAGAAGAAATTGAATCTGGCTCTATCAAAATTGCTGGTTTAGTTTGTAAAAACTACAACATTTTATACAGCAGAAAAGAGGCTTCAGAATCTATACAAGATAATTTCCAGAATGAAAACATAGTAGGTATTTCTGAAATTGATACTCGTGCTTTAGTTCGTCACATTAGAAATAAAGGAGCGATGAATGCGATTATTTCTTCTGAAATTACAGATTTACAAGAATTAAAAAAGAAATTGGCTGAAGTTCCAGATATGGATGGGCTAGAACTTTCATCTCATGTTTCTACCACAGAACCATATTATTACGGTAACCCAGATGCGAGTTATAAAATTGCTGCTTTAGATTTAGGTATCAAAACCAACATCTTACGTAATTTTGATGATAGGGATGTTTACGTAAAAGTTTATCCAGCTAAAACTACTTTCGCAGAGATGAACGATTGGGGAGCAAATGGCTATTTCATTTCTAACGGTCCTGGTGACCCATCTGCAATGGCTTATGCAATTGATACGGTAAAATCTATTTTAGATGCTGATAAACCTTTATTCGGAATTTGTTTAGGTCACCAATTATTGGCTGAAGCAAACGGAATTGGTACAATGAAAATGTTCAATGGTCATAGAGGATTAAATCACCCTGTGAAAAACATATTTTTTAATCCTCAAATCTTCCGATCCAACAAATCCTAGTTAAGACAATAAAGGGTTTAGGGTTTAGGGTTTAGGGTTTAGGGTTTAGGGACAGACTAATTTTATTGACTTAGTTCGTCTAATTTTATTTTAGCAAACAATCATCTTAAAATCTTTTAATCCTACAAATCCAAATTAAGACCTATTCCACCATTCATCTTGATAAATCAACATTTTATCGACATTTTACTGCCAGTCAGATAAAATTCATTTTCTATTCATCTAATCCTTCTTACTTTAGATTTATGGAAATGGAAAGGCTATGTTGTTATCTTTAGCTTTTCGCTCTCAAAACAAAAACTAAACAATGGAAAAGAAGAATGTCATTATCAGTGTTAAAGACCTG
>SEDG01000413.1 GCA_004295885.1 Pedobacter sp.
GCATAGTTTCTTAGTTAGGTCCTCATTGCGAGGTGGAACGACAGCTTATGCTGATTTTTCGGCGAAGCAATCTATCAAGCAGGAAAGATCGCTTCGCTAAGCTCGTAATGACGAGTTTATTATTTAACGGTTATCTCATCAAAAAACGTATGTGCCTTTCCACCAGCTCCTTCGTGCCAAGCTGGTAATTCGCCATAGTTTTTAGCTATGATTTTAATATATCTGCATTTATCATCAACCTTAGCGGTTAATTCTTTAATTTGGATATTATAATCTTTCGCATCAACTGGAGCTTTTACTTTCCCAATTAATTTGAAACTCATATCGTTTTCTGCTATCCAAAATTCTGTTTCTGGCGGAAACACAATCCAAGCATTTGTATCTTGTAAAGCACCAATACTTACAGAATTTACTTGTTGGTTTTTGCCTAAATCTAAAATAGCTTCAAAATCCTTACCCCAGAAACCTTGCCATCTGTTACCAACTCGCCAATTAATTGCACCTCTTACACCATCAATTAGGGCATCGTTTCCACCGCCGGTAAAGCTTTTATTTATTTCACTGTTAATTTTAATGGTGAAGTTATTGTTAATCTTTTTATAAGTTGCAGTGCTTATATAACTTGTTTTAAAACCTTTTTTATAGGCGATAGCATTTACTTTTGCGTCTTTATCGATACTAAATGGAACACTGTATTTAGCTGAATTTTGATTTGGCACGGAGCCATCCAATGTGTAAAAAATTTCTGTGTTTGCTAGGGCAGAGGTAATGCTAACTTCGGCTTTGTCTTTAAAAGTCTCTTGCGGACCATCAATTATCGGATTGGGAACGATTAGGTTTTCCGTAATTTTCATCACAGGTTTCTGCAAACTATTTAAGTATTTTAAATCCGGCGTAGCCGATAAAGCGAAGTTTAAATTAGCTCCATTTGCTAAATCGGAGAAATTTAAGAACAACTTTTGATATGGTTTTCCATTTAATGAAATGCCTTTAATATAATAATTGGCAGTGGTTTTAGCAGGAGCAGAGATGATGATTTTTTTTCCATTCTCTAAATTAACAGTCATCTTTTTAAACCAAGGTGTACCAATATTGTACATGTTATTTCCTGGCGAAACTGGATAAATTCCCATCGCACTCATTATTAGCCAAGCACTCATTTGTCCACAGTCTTCATTTCCAGATAAACCATCGGGCTGATCGTGGTATTGCTCGTTCATTATTTTATTAATGTAATATTGCGTTTTCTCTGGGTGCGAGGTAAAATTAAAAAGATAGGCCATATGGTGGCTTGGCTCATTTCCGTGAGCATATTGACCAATTAAACCAGTAATATCACTTTGGTCTCGACCAGTTAAACCCTGTTTAGTAGTAAACAATTCATCCAGCTTTGCTTGATAAATTTTTTCGCCCCCCATTAAATCCATGTGCCCATTAATATCTTGCTGCGTACTAAAACTATAATGCCAGGAATTTCCTTCAGTATAGTTATTATTTACTTCAGTAGGGTTAAATGGTTTCCACCAACCCCCATTATTTCTAGCCCTAATATGCCCAGTTGATGGGTCGTACACGTTTTTCCAATTTTGGGCCCTGGTAATGTAAGTTTGATAATCAGCTTCAGAACCAATCATTTTTGCGAACTGAGCAATGCACCAATCATCATAAGCGTATTCTACAGTTTTGGCAGCACTTTCGTGTTCTACATCTGCTAATACTGCGCCATTATTACTATAAACATCTATACCAAATTGTTTGCGATTTACAGCGTGTTTCATCGCTTCCAAAGCCAATTTAGTATCAAAACCTCTAATCCCTTTTGCATAAGCATCGGTAATTACCGGAATAGCGTGATTGCCAATCATACAAAATGTTTCATCATTAGCTAATGGCCAAACCGGTAATTGTCCGCCTTGTTGGTGCATTGCCAAAAAGGTTTTGATAAAATCTAAAGTCCTCTTTTTATCAATTAATGTAAGTAAAGGATTTTCTGTTCTGTAGGTATCCCACAAAGAGAAAACAGTAAAATATTCAAAGTCTTTTGCGGTGTGAATTTTATTGTCTAAACCACGATATCTTCTATCAACATCCATATACAAATTAGGATTAAGTAAAGTATGATAAAGTGCAGTATAAAAAGTAGTTAATTGTTTTTTATTAGTACTTTCTGCATCAATTTTCGATAACTCCTTGTTCCAAGCGATCTTAGCTTTTGATAGCACTTTTGTAAAGTCAAATCCATCAACTTCAGCATCCAAATTCTTTAATGCACCTTTCTCATCAACGGCAGAAATAGCAACTCTTGAAAGAATTGCTTCTTGGTTATTGGTAGCAAACTGAATGTATAATTTGATGTTGGTACCTTTTGCTTTTTTTATCCCAGGTTTTAGTTCATCATCAACAACAATCCCATAAGCTTTAAAAGGTTTGTTGTAACGAACGTGAAAATACAATTCTTGCCCTGTTGCCCAAGCTTTTGACTTTCTATATCCTTTAATTTCCCTATCGTTCACAATCTCAACCCAACTATCTAAAACTTTATCTCTATGTTTTAAATCGATAATGATATTGGCTTCGTTAGATTTTGGATAAGTGAATTTGTATAACCCTGAACGTCTTGTAGCTGTTATTTCTGCTTTAACGTTGTATTTATCTAAAAATGTGCTGTAATAACCGGTGCTTGCTTTTTCATTTTTCTTTTGAAAGGGCGAAGCGTATTGAGTGTTTATAAATTGAGGTTTTCCAACCGTGGGCATAAACAAAAAATCACA
>SEDG01000414.1 GCA_004295885.1 Pedobacter sp.
TTTCCCGAGAATGATATTTTTAGTGTAGAAAGTGAATCAACAAAGATTTCAAAATTTCCTTTCAAGTTCTGACCAGTTTTTCTCGTATAATCAGTTGTTCTACCAGAGCTGAAAAATGATGTTCCATTTGGTAGTAAATTCTGCCCGTTAGAGGTTCTAATATCGTCCACACGAGCATCGTTATTTTTATAGTTAAGCTTTAAACCCAACTTATTTTCATTCCATTTATCAGAAAAATGCGCCCCTAATGTAGTATAGTCTGGCAAACCGTTAGTAGGAGAGAAGTAGTCGTCATAATCGCCACCAGACATATATGAAATCGTACTGCCATCGTCCATTACTTCAATCATGTCATAATCGCCACCTTTCAATTTAGACATCGCAGCTGTAATTTTTGAATCTTGATTTAAGTTCGATGAATTGCCATACACTGCAGCTTTCATTTTGCCTTTATAAATGCCTAACATTCCCCCAATATTCTTGAAATGGTTTAAATCACTATTTCCATCTAGTGTGCTGAGGTACCCATTTTTTGCGTTATCTTTTAGCTTGATGTTGATGATTTTCTCCTTCTTACCATCTTCTATACCCGTTAATTCAGTTTGCTTACTCTTCTTATCATATACTTGAACTTCTTTTACCGAACTTGCTTTTAGATATTTAGTAGCCAATAGTGGGTCATCTCCAAAAAATTCTTCACCCTCTACTAACACTGTATTTACATCTTCACCTGCCGCTTTAATTGCACCATTTTTATCCACTTCAATACCAGGTAATCTTCTTAACAAATCCTGAACATTGGCATTTGGTTTTACAGCAAAACTATCTGCTTGAAAAACAATGGTGTCACCTCTCATTTTTATAGCGGCTTGTCTTTCTGCCTGAATTTTTACCTCATTCAATAAAAAGGTCTTCGTTTCCATATGGATGGGACCTAGATTAAATTTAGAACTATCTGTTAGCCTGATATCTCTAACGTAATCTGCCATTTTAGGATAGGAAATTAATAAACTATAATCACCTTTTTTGAGGTTGGTTAACTCGAATTCCCCTTTTTCATTTGCCCTAACTGTTTTAACCATGATAGAGTCGGTACTTCGGATAAGTACGATTGAACTATTTTGAAGTTTTTTTCTTTCAATTGTATCTACAACTGAGCCTCTAATACTAGCTTTTTGAGCAAAGACCGATAAGATACAAAGATTTAGGGCGAGCAGAATAAGGAGCTTTTTGGGCATAGGAAGAGCGATAAATAGTTTGTTTATGTGTTGATTTACTAAAAGTATATTAAATGTTTTGGCTAATATGTTAAAGCCTTGTTAATAAATGTTAATTCTTAAAAACTTAGTTGATATTGCTAATGTATAACTAATTATTTAGTTTTTAAAATTTTAATTAAAAAAATATCCAGACTAGGCTGGATATTTTAAAGTAGGGTAGGACGGAATTATTTTTCAATCATTTTGTAATAACGAACATAATCTACTTCCATCTTTTGAGGGAAAATATTATCATCAATTCCTTGACTGCCACCCCAATCGCCACCAATGGCTAAATTTAGCAATAGATGAAATCTTTTATCGAACGGCCAAACTTTATAGCCTTTTCCTTCATTGGCAAATTCAAAAATGATTACATCATCATAATAGCCACGAACGGCATAAGGCGTCCAATCAACTCTGTATTTATGAAAAGCAGAACTCGCATCGGGAATCATTTTAGTACTCGTTTTTTGCGTATTTATCTTGAAATAGTAAGCCTCGGTATGAGTTGTAAAGTGCACATTATTTTGGTCGTAACCCACATGTTCCATGATATCAATCTCACCAGATTTTGGCCAGTCTCCATACGCTCTATCTGTAGGCAACATCCATATAGCTGGCCATGTACCTTTTCCAGTTGGCAATTTTGCGCTCACTTCAATTCTGCCATACAGAACATCAAGTTTATTTCTGGTTACCAATCTAGCAGATGTGTATGCCATGCCATTCATGCTTTCTTTTTTGGCAGTGATAGAAAGTTTACCATCAGCTACGCTTGCGTTGGCTAAAGCATTGGTATAATATTGCTTTTCGTTATTGCCCCAACCCGAACCACCAAGGTCATAATCCCACTTTGCCGTTGCTGGCAAGCCATTATAATCAAATTCATCAGCCCAAAATGGAGTAGTTTCAAAGGTCCAATTTTTATCTACAACAGTAACAGAAGTTGGAGGAATAATAATTGGTTCTTCTACATCTTTACCTGAAGAGCATGATTGACAAGATAATATCGAGCCGGCTGAGAGCGCAATTAGGAAATAAGCATTTTTAATTTTTCTATATATCATAGCGGCTAAAATTTTAACTGCCTGATATCAAAATCAGGCAGTTGTTTTTGTTATTTAAATTCGAAATCATCTATATAGAAGATTCCTGGATTTGGATGTCCTTCACCACCTAATTGTACAACTATTTTATCATACAAAGTTTGAGCTGAATAGGCACCAAAATCAAATTCTAATTGTACCCAAGAATTGTATTGCGATGCCGTAATTGTTTTTACAACTTCTAATTGTGTTGTCCAAGCATTGCCGCCCAACAATGAATTTTGAAGCTTGATAGAAACAGTTGGTGCAACTTTAGTGAAATCATTTCCTCCTGGTAAGAATACTTTCAATCTGATTTTATTCTTTGTAGTTAAATCGAAACGATAAGGCATTGTTACGTTTAAGTTGCCGTATTGACCATCAGGTCCAGTTCTTTTCTCATAATAGAAATCATCTGTTAAATTAGCTGCCTGAATTGGTTTTTGAACTGGGGGAACAACAGGTCGTACATAACCTTTCCTTATCAATTTTAAATACCAAGCATTTCCAGCGTTAGATTTGTCTAAACATCTCAACCACATTTCATCGTTAGTTAACGAAAGAATTTGATACTGAGACACGCCCAAATAATAAGAGATAAATCCGTTGTTACTAATCGTGATGTACTTTATGCCATTTACAGTAGTAACTAACCAAGTTAAGTTAGTAGGAGGAGTGTAATTCACTGTTGGATCATTGCTTCCAGTTGGCCCACCGATGCCAGGTGCATTAGATGCATTCGCAAAAGTAGTTCCATTGTTGGCATACGTATATTTCAATGCATTCATGTTAAATGTCATCTCATCATCGTAAAAGCCATTAGTTGCTTTCTCATTCGGACCAGCTTGGTACCAATCTGGAAATTGAGAGCCAATAGGACCTACACCTAAATGGCCAGGTTGCGTTTGGTCAATTACCCAAGTTTTTCCTGTCGCATTAGATAAGCCACCAGATAGGGTAGTAAAAGCCGGGTCTGTTAACATTGCTGGATTTGTAGTCGCAATTACAACAGTCTTGGTTGTAGAGGCATAACCACCATCAGTAACAATGGTTAATTTTATAGTATATGTTCCTGCTAATGGATAAGAGGCTTGCGCATCAACACCTTCTGCAGTTGCACCATTTCCAAAGTCCCAGATTGCCTTAAAGCCAGGACTGTTGCTCTTAAAATTAACAATATTAGCATTAGTAGAGGTTGGAGTTACCGTAAACTGAACATCTGCTGATGTAGGTGTTTTACCTAATTCGTTAACAGAATCGTCTTTTTTACAAGAAGCCAATATAGTTAACATCAAACATAGACCAATCCAGTATGATGTTTTTATCGTGTTTTTTAATGATTTCATTTTTTTAATGAT
>SEDG01000415.1 GCA_004295885.1 Pedobacter sp.
CCAGGTAGCAAAGCATTAATTAAACTCGATTTTCCAACGCCAGAATGACCAGAAAACAAAGTCGTTTTATCTTTTAATAAATCTTTAATTTGGCCAACATTGGTGCCTTTTAAAGCAGATACCTCATAACAAGGGTAGCCGATTTTTTCATAGATGGCTTTATATTCAGCCAGAAATTCTAAACCTTGTTTGCTAAATAAATCTAGCTTGTTAAATATTAAGCAAGTGGGTATACCGTAAGCCTCTGAAGTCACTAAAAAACGGTCAATAAAACCCAAAGAGGTTCGTGGAGAAGCCAAGGTTACAATCAGAAAAGCTTGGTCTAAATTGGCTGCTATGATTTGAGCTTGTTTACTCAAATTTATCGACTTCCGGATAATGTAATTCTTTCTATCCTGCAAAGTGTCAATTACACCAGTTTCTGCGTTTGGCTCTAGTTCGAAACCAACTTTATCGCCAACGGCAATTGGATTAGTGGTTTGTATACCCTGAATCCTAAACTTACCCTTAATACGGCAATCGTATGTTTTACCGTCTTCGGCATAAACTTGATACCAACTTCCTGTAGATTTAATGACTAATCCTTGCATATTCGTGAAACAAAGGTAGTGATATGATTACAGAGATTAAAAATGATTGCATAGGCCAAATAAATAGTAAATTGAAGGATGAAATTATTTCTATTTAAGATTTCTACTTTTCTTCTTTTTTTGCCCTTTATTTCATCAGCACAAATTAATTATCGAAATGAAATGCAAAAAAGAATATTTAGTACAGATTATCATATTCAACAGATTAAAAGATTTAAAGGGAAAATTATTATAATTGATTCTTCGACAATTAAATATGATGATAAAATTTTAAGCTTTAGAAGCCCAGACTCAAATATTAAACTACTATTTACTATCGGAATTTTTTATCCTGAAGTTATTAATCAAGCAATTCAGGTGGCAGTAATTAAAGATGGTAAAACGGTAAATAAAATTAATTTAGCATCTACAAAAAAAGTAAGAAAACCAAAGAAATCTAATTCTACAGTTCTGGATAATTTGCTTGGAACTAATAATTTATCTTTTAGCAATTTTGAGGAACTTTATTATTTAGAAGATTCTTTTAACAAGAAAAGATTTACTTTTTGGCTTTCAAGAAAACGAATAATGAATCCAACGGTTTATTATTTTGAACTCACTAATGACATTGCCACAAAAGAAACAAGCATTGAAGATTTTATAAAAGGAGCTAAGTTGACAGTATTGAGAGAAGGAGAAGTGGTAATTTAACACAGTTCACGATTTAATACGCATTAATTAAATTTATACGTATATTTGAATTGTTATGAAAACGAAAGTAAACCTTACTATTGAAAAAGAAACCTTGAAAAAGGTAAAAATTTATGCTGAAGAGCATAAAGTAAGTGTTTCTAGTATGGTGGAGGAGTATTTTGAAAAGCTAGTAAAACCAGAACAGGAAATAAAAACCAGTTTATTCGAAATAATTGATAATCTTGAGCCAAAGACAGATTTTCCAGAAGACTTTGATTTCAAAAAAGAATATCACGAGGCTAAAGCAAAAAAATATGGTTTCTAAAGTCTTTCTTGATATAAATGTTTTATTAGATTTCTTCTTAAAAAGAACAGAGTTTGAAAGTGTAGAGCAACTTTTGTTGCGTGCAAAGAAAAGAGAAATAAAAGTTTATGTCAGCTCATCCATTCTTCAAACTACGTCTTATTATTTGCAAAAGAGCTATGACACTCATACCTGTAAATTGTTGCTTTTGGAGTTTTTAAGACTGGCTCACGTTATAGAGGCATCACAAGAAACTATTCATCAAGCTTTAAAATCTTCAATTGACGATATAGAAGATGCAATACACTACTTTACTGCTTTAACCCACGAAATGGATTATCTGGTTTCTAGTGATAAACAATTTCAAAAAGTTGCAATATCAAATTTGCCCATTCTTAGTATTGAGGACATGGACAAAAAACTAAGTCAATAAATAATAATAGTAGTTTTTCGGACAATCTTTAATAGCAGCAACAGCCTTTAATCTCTAAACCCGATGGCATAGCGGGATTGGGAGTGCTTTTGCCGATTTTTGTATGGGTTTTATATTTTGTAATAGCTGAAAAATATTGCTCGGCTACTTTGGGACACGAGATTTTAAAACTTAAAGTTGTTTCAGTTGATGGGGCTGAATTGTCATTTAGTCAAGTTTTTAGACGTAGAATATGTGATGCCATAGAGATTTCATCTTGTTTCGGAATAATCGCTTTTTTTATAGCAGAGAATAATGATAAGCATCAACGTCTTGGAGATATTTTAGCTAAAACTTTAGTGATTGGAAAAAACGATGCTTACGAACCTGTAAGAAACAGGTTTTGAATCATTGATAATTATGCGGTAAAAACCTAATATCCTTGCAAATTTTGCAACTACTAAACCGTTTTAATAAAAAATTAAAATTATTTTTTAAATAATACTTGACATTGTAAAAAATAATCGCCTACTTAGCGGTGTAAAAAATACACTAAGAAAAATGATTTTTAACAACTCAATTATTACCACAACAACAACATCAACAACAGGCAAAAGCCTGATGGGGAAACGCTAGTGGTATAATTGAACACAACATATAAAGCGCTTCCGACAAAATCGGGAGCGCTTTTTTTTTAAGCATATATCATGAACATTTTAAAATTTGGCGGTACATCAGTAGGTTCAGTAGAAAGCATCAGTGCTTTGTTGAACATCTTGGCGAAAGAAAATCAGCAGCAAGAGAAACCAGTCGTGGTTTTATCGGCAATGAGTGGAGTAACCAACTTGCTTACGTCAATGGCAGAAAAAGCTGCCTTGGGACAAGATTATAATGAAGAGCTAAAAGCGATTGAGCAACGTCACTTTGAAGTGATTAGGGCTTTATTACCTGCTTCTGCACAAAACCCAGTTTTAACAAAGTTGAAATTGTATTTCAATGAGTTAGAAGAATTGCTGCAAGCCATTTATAATTTGCAAGAGCTGAGTTTACAAGCCAAGGATTTGGTATTAAGCTATGGCGAACGTTGCTCAACTTTTATGGTTTGTCACATTGCTAAACAACAGTTTCCAGAAGCCGTTTTTGCTGATGCAACATTGTTCATTAA
>SEDG01000416.1 GCA_004295885.1 Pedobacter sp.
AACGGTGTAACCAAAATTATCTTTCAAACTGGTTTTAGCGCCTTTGCTAATCAAATACTCCATCAGCTCAATGTTTGCATTACTTGCTGCAGAGTATAAATAGGTACGTCCATTTGAAACGATTTTATTAATGTCATTTCCTTTTTGAGCTAACATAAATTGAATAGTTTCCAATGAGGAATGAGCATTGATAGCGTAAACTACAGCATCAGCGCCATAAGGACCAGCGTCAGTTGCGCTGTTTCCTTTGGAAATCGCATTCTTTATTCCTTCAATACTCGGCTTCGCTTCCCAAAATGTAGGATTATGGAAAACATTTTTTTGCCCAAATACACAAATGGAGCCGAACATTAAAAATGTTATTAAGAGTGTTTTCATTAATATTGATTTCTCTGCTATTGCTTAACTATCTAATTGCTGCACAAATCTAATAAGAATTAGTCTAAATAAGAATTGTTCTGCAGAAAAACTTTGTAACTATTTACAGGAATAAAGGCCTTCAGCTATTAAAAAATGAAGAATTTTAGCTTTACCCTACTCCTACGTTTACAGCTACTACAAAAATAGTCATTAAATTTAATTTTTATTTAGACTGATTCTTGTTAATTTTACCGAACAAATTAAACATAGCCCCTACATTCTTATAAATTATGACCTGTTTAAAAATTAAAACTACGCTTGTTGCCATTTTAACACTTGTTTCAGTTACTGCAATGGCTCAAAAAAATGTATTTCTTGACCAAGCATTTTGGAGAAACAACCCTACTGTTGAGCAAGTTAAGGCAGAAATAGCAAAAGGTAATAGCCCATCAGAACTTAGTTCAAATAGTTTTGATGCTGTTGTAATGGCCATTAATGCAGGAGCGCCAACTGAATCAATCAAGTTTTTACTTACTCAGCCAGGTAACGATATAAACAAACTAACACATGATGGTAGAACTTACATCTTTTGGAGTGCAAGCAGAGGAAATGTAGAATTGATGGAACATTTATTAAGTAAAGGTGCTAAACTTACCATTAAAGATAGCAACGGTTCAACACCACTTAATTTTGCTGCATCTGGTGGACAACAAAACACAAAAGTTTACGACTTATTAATAGCAAATGGAGCTGACTTAAAGAAAGATTTGAGCAGTCAAGGTGCAAATGCCTTGTTATTAACTATCCCATCTGCAAAAGATTTTACTTTGGTTGATTATTTTGTGGCAAAAGGTTTAAGCTTAAATAGTGTTGATGCAAAGGGTAATACTGCATTTAACTATGCTGCAAGGGCAGGAAATATTGAATTATTAAAAACGCTTGTTTCAAAAGGAGTTAAGTATACCGATAATGCTATGTTAATGGCTACACAAGGTGGAAGAGGTGCAACAGCAAATACATTAGAATTGTTCCAATACTTAGAAAGCTTAAAAATAAATCCGGCTGTAATTGGTCCAAATGGCGAAAATGTATTACACAACATTGCTAGAAAACCAAAACAAGAAGAAATCATTAAATACTTCATCTCTAAAGGTGTAGATATCAATAAAGCAGATAACGATGGGAACACGCCATTTATTAATGCTGCTGCATCTAATACAGACTTACGATTACTTACTTACTTAAGTACTTTGGTTAAAAACATCAATAAAGCTAATATTAAAGGAGAAACTGCACTTACAATGGCTGTTCGTGGCAATACAGCAGATGCAGTCTCACTTTTACTTTCAAAAGGTGCTGATATTAATGTAGTTGATGCTGCTGGCGATAATTTAGTCGCCTATCTTATTCAAGGTTACAATCCACAAAGAGGGACTGAACTTTTTGAAGCTAAACTTAAGTTATTACAAGAGAAAGGTATTGATTTCGCTAAAGCCCAGAAAAATGGAAATACTTTATATCACCTTGTGTTAGCTAAGGAAGATTTTGCTTTACTTAAGCGCATAGAAAGTTTTAAAGCTGATGTAAATGCAAAAAACAAGGAAGGAATTACTGCCTTGCACAAAGCTGCCATGACGGCGAAGGATGACAGTGTAATGAAATATTTGATTTCTCTCGGAGCAAAAAAAGATGCAGTAACAGAGTTTAAAGAAACTGCTTTCGATCTTGCTAAGGAAAACGAATACCTCTCTAAAAATAAAATAGGAATTGATTTTTTGAAATAATCAATTAATTAATACTAAACCAAAACACCCTTATTATTGTTCTTTAACAAATTAAGGGTGTTTTTTTTGTCCTTTTATTCTACCTAATTAAATCCTAAAATTATGGAACCCATTAAAAGAAGAAAATTTATTGATTTATCGGTTAAAGCAGCAGGTGCGGTTACTTTTGCAAGTTTAGTTGGCTCATCATTTGATGTTTTTGCACTTGCTAATGAAAACGTTACAGCATTTACATTTTCTCAAATTTCCTTGCCTTATGCCTACAATGCGTTAGAGCCTGCGATAGATGCGATGACAATGGAAATTCATTATACCAAACATCACGCCACCTATGTTAAAAACGTGAATGATGCCATCAAGGTGGAAAATTTGACTTATAAAAATGAGTTGGAGTTCTTTTCTAATGCTTCAAAACTATCAGCAAAAGTTAGAAATAATGCTGGTGGAGTGTGGAACCATAACTTTTTTTGGGAATCTATGCGTCCAGGACCTGCAACAAAACCAACTGGGAAACTGAAGGATGCAATTGATAAATCGTTCGGTTCTCTAGCTAATTTAAAAGATGAATTTGGTAAAGCTGCCCTAGGGCAATTTGTGGGAAAAAGTAGCACAACGAATGTTGTAGATTTTGTTTATTTCAAAATACTTTTTGCATTGTTCTGTGTGCCACAGTTCACGGATAATTCCTTACCTCACCCTGTAAAAGTTCTTGCTTTGGCTCATATTGTGCTCTTCCTCTCCTTGAATTGCCTTAAAGCACAGTTGTTCCTTTCCCTCTCTTCAAGGAGAGGGATGCAATGCCTAAACAATCATCACAATCTTTCATAGGGTGAGGTAGGATAGCATTCACATTTCAAAAACTATAAAATTCTAAAACTCTTTGGCGGAGGTAAACCCTGCCCCTACATCTCAACTTTATAATTTAACATTTTGATTAATGAAATATTTACATTTACTTTGTATTACAAAGTGCTTTTTATTGCATTAATAATTGTAACAGAAATGAAAACAGAAGAAAAGAAGCTGAGGTTTCGTTTAAGGGTTAACATCATAATTATTATAGTTGGCTTAGCCTTAAGTGGAATAACTGCATTCCCGATAGAAACTGAACTGGCTTATTTGGTTAATCATATTGATAATTTACCACCGCCATTGCAGCAGTGGTTACAAAATGTTTATAATGCCATAAAAAACACTAATCAGCATTATCCTTATCTAAGTTATGGAATAGATTGGCTTGCTTTTGCTCATGTAATGCTTGCTATTCTTTTTATAGGGCCATTAAAAAACCCAATCAAAAATAAGTGGGTAATTCAATTTGGAATTATTTGTTGCATTTCAATAATTCCATTGGCCTTTATTGCTGGAACCATTAGACAAGTCCCCTTATTTTGGCGATTAATAGATTGTTCATTTGGCGTGATTGCAATCATCCCTCTAGGTTTATGCCTCTTAGATATTAAGAAACTTGAAAAATTAAATGACTATGAAATTTACGTTTAACCGCTCCTATTTTATAGGATTCTCCCTCTTATTGGGAGTTGAAATAATTATTGGCTTTTTTATAAAGGATAATTGGATAAGAGCTTATTTTGGCGATTTTCTGGTTGTGATTTTACTTTATTGTTTTGTGAAAAGTTTTTTCATTGTAAAGGTTAGTCCGACATTATTTTGGGTTTTAATGTTCAGCTATTTGGTAGAAACCCTACAATATTTTCGCTTTGTGGAAATCATTCGTTTACAGCACATCCCACTTGCCAACACATTAATCGGAACGTCTTTTTCTTGGTTGGATATGTTGATGTACACCCTAGGCGTTTGTTTTGTAGCTATTATAGAATTGTTGAGAAGACAACATCAAACGGAAAAAGAATTAAAAATGTATTAAGATGAGTGATTTTGTAAAAGAAGATTCGATAGTAAAAAAAATCTGGGGCAACACAGATACCATATTGTTCATTTTTGCTGGAGCAGCAGCAGAATTTAGCCTAAATAAAGCGGTTGATTGGTTATATTTTACAGGCAAGTTGCCTAAAGACCCTTTGGGTAGGTTATTTTCTACGGTCGCTTACGCACAAAAAATTGTTTTTGCAACTACAGAAAAAGCAAATGCTGCGATAGACCAAATTACAGCCATTCATCAAAATGTGGAAGCGGCCAGAAATACCAAAATACCTGATTGGGCTTATAGGGATGTTTTATTCATGTTGATTGACTATTCTATCCGTTCTTTTGAAATGTTAGAAAGAGAATTGACCGACTTAGAAAAAGAAGAGATATTTGATACATTCAACCGTGTTGGGCAGAGAATGAAAATCAATGGATTACCAGCTAATTATAATGAATGGACAATCATGCATAGCTCACAGCTGATGGAAAACCTTGCCTATGGTAAATTTTCAAAAGACCTTTACCAACAGTATTTCAAACATTTAGGTTTTGTAAGGTATAACTTGATGAAAAAAATCCAAGCATTGGCAATGTGAGCTACGGTTTAAAGCTATAGGATTGATTTGAAAAGGAACGGAAAGTAGCAATGTGGGCTACTTCAGTCCCGCCATTCGCTTAAGCCTCTCCCAATGAAAAATCGGGATTCGGGCTAACGCTACTGTCGGGTTTAAGAACAAAGTTCGTGCACCAAGCAATCTCTCAAAATTGAAACGCAGCGTTTGCCTTCCTAGCCCCGACTGCAACGTTACCCTACAGCAAGGAGAAATCCCGAATGTTCGGGAAAGCGTAAAGCGAAAGGCGGGAACTTACTCCCTACTTAGCACAAGCCTTGCGCTACAAAAAAAATTAGTGTTTAAGCCAGTCAATTTGCAATATTTAACCCAACTTCCATTCTGGTCTTTCGAAATGGCAAGTATAGCCATAAGGATGTTTTTGCAAATAATTCTGATGCTCTTCTTCAGCACTCCAAAAATCAGTCTCTGGAACAACCTCAGTTACAAGATATCGTTTCCTTGCCTATTTGTAGTGGTAGGATTGTGTATTTGAAAGAAATATTCAAGCAATTTACGGTAGCTTAATTTTTCTGGGTCGAATGTAATTTCAATTCCTTCTGCATGCGTACCATGATTCCTGTATGTCGCATTTGGAACATCGCCACCAGTATAACCAACCACAGTTGAAATTACGCCTGGATAATGGCGAAAAAGTTCTTCAACTCCCCAAAAACAACCACCAGCTAAAACTGCTTTCTCTGTATTCATATCTAATTTTCTTTAATAATATAAAGTTACGATGTGTTATTATAGATGGCAATTTTGTCTGTATTTTAAAAGTCACAATTGAGACTTATAATTTTTAATCTAAATAACTATCTTTAAAACTCATCAATTTCAACAACCAGATTATAAGAAATGTTTAAAATATATCTAGCATTCATCTCCTTCTTTAGCCTTTTAACTTTGCAATCTGCAGCTGCACAAAAAGATTTTTATCAGCTAAAAGTATATCACCTAAAAACAGCTCAACAAGAAGAAAAAGTTGATGCTTTTTTGAAGGAGGCTTATCTCCCAGCATTACACAGAGCAGGAATTGCAAAAGTTGGTGTGTTTAAACCCATTTATCCAACAGATGTTGCACCTACAGAGAAATTGATTTATGTATTTATCCCTTTCCGCTCGTTTGATGGCATAGCAAAATTAGAGCAGCAATTAGCAAAGGACCAAGCTTACCATAATGATGGAAAAGCATATTTAGAGGCGCTTTATACAGAACCGCCTTACGACAGATTAGAAGTTATTTTGATGAATGCGTTTGATGAACATCCAAAATTCACTATGCCTCAATTAAAAACGCCACTTAAGGATAGAGTTTATGAATTGAGAAGTTATGAAAGCCATACGGAAGCCATCGCCAAAAATAAAATAGAAATGTTTAATAAAGGTGGCGAAATCGGTTTGTTTAAACGCTTAAACTTCAACGCTGTTTTCTATGCTGAAGTAGTTGCAGGCAGCAGAATGCCAAATTTGATGTATTTAACGACGTTTGAAAACAAGGCAGACAGAGATGCACACTGGAAAGCTTTTGGCGCTGATGCTTTTTGGAAAACGCTATCGGCGATGCCACAGTACAAAAACAACGTTTCTAAAAACGACACGAAGTTTATCAACCCTACTGACTATTCTGATATTTAAAAATCTTTAATCTTCTTTTCAATTACTGCAATATCATCAAAATGATACTTTAACAAAATTCAATTTTTACTTTGTATTTCAAAGTACTTTCCTATATTTACCTTATTAATTAAAAATACTACCTGATGAAGAAACTGACTGACTATGACTATTAAGTACCAAATAGAAATTACGCTTTCGTCACATTTTTTAGCCCACTCATCACATTTTATTTGCAATTAAAAAAAATCGCCGTATACTTGTGTACTATTTACCTAGTACACTAACTAATATATACACAGAAACAATCAAACAACAATATGAAAACGTTAATTTTTACCATCCTTTGCGCCTTTTTCGGTATTTCTGCAATCGCACAAAACAATCCATCTCTACAAATCAGCGGAAAAATAGTAGACACAGCTGGCCAAAAACCAATCAGCTTTGCTACAGTTATATTAAAAAACGATAAAAAAGTACAGCTTAAATCTGT
>SEDG01000417.1 GCA_004295885.1 Pedobacter sp.
CTCCTCCAGTCATAATCAAAAAGTCTCGAAATATCGTCCTTTTTGAAACTCTCCCCATTTACGCTGATCAAATCAATTACCCAATCCTTTTCAGGTTCAGCTTTATATCCTGTTTTTGCAGCATCTACCTGTGTAATTGGAAATGATAGTTTAGTTGAATCTAATATATAAGACGCGTCTTCCGAAGTTTTATCGAGACCTAAATTTTGTATTCTTTCATTACTTTCTGATTGGGTAGAGAAGAAATAGTTTCCGGAAGAAGTTTGCTTATTAGGCTTCCATAATAATAAGAAGACTACAAGGCCAACTATTAAAAGTCCTGCAATAATGTAGATTGTCATTCTATTCATATTTTTTTAACGCCTTCTTTTATGTTACACATTCCCCAGCTGTTCGTGATCTTCTGAAACGCATCTCGAAACCCTTTCATGAGGATTTTTAATCCGCTAAACAAACACGGTTTTTTCGAGTTGCAAACTATTAAATTTATTTAATTAGCGCTAGTGCCTTTTCAAGGTATTCATCTCTACCAGCACTTACCCCTGAGATGGTTTGGTTTACAAACACATCGGGCTTTATGCCTAAGCTAAACATTTGCCCCCCATTATGCAGTTTAACCTTTAAACCTGTAAATCTTATCGAATAGCTTCCTGGCAAGGTAAAAGCATTAACATCCCCATTTGCTCCAGCTGTGGGCTGCCCTACTATGGTGGCTAGTTTATAATGTTTAATAAATCCCATGTAACTTTCTGCATAGCTTACCGCACCGCCTCCCGTAATGAAAATTATCTTAGCGGAGATGTGAGGTGTTTTAGGGGTCATTTCCCAACCCATTCCGTTATAAGTAACCTTTTCATAATCAGGAGAAATGATTTTGGGAACAAACATCCACTCATCTTTGTCTTTTTTGGTTAACAAGTAGGAGATTAAATCGTGGTTGTTTCGCGGGTAACCACGTAAATCACAAATTATAGCTTTTGCCTTGGTAAATTCAGGTAGCATGGCAGTAATATCTTTCATCTCGGTGTTTCCTATATTGACATAGTATATACCTTCTTCTAATTTTTTGATCTTGGCTTGTTCGGGTGTTTTTCTAAGGTTGGCCCTTGTGAAACTAAACTCTTGTTCCTTTCCATCGCGGCTTACCTTCAATGTGAATGCAGTGTCTTTATAACCCTGAAGAAATTGCCTAGTCGCGTTGCTGTTTTTCCATTGATCTGATCCCGAGATTTCGCTTTTAATACGATTAAAATAATCTAGAGCTGGTACGTTATCAATTGATAAGATAATATCTCCCACTTTTAAAGGAACGGTATCGTCAGCATTGCTGATGAGCAGCTTATTTTCTACGTAGGCAACATCGGCTTGGATGGAATAATAATTTTGCTGGCCGAAAGTAACGCTAACATGTCCATCTTTTAATTTCTCTGTCATTAACCTTAAAACCCGACCAAATTCTTGGCGGGTATTCGATTTATACGCTGCTTCTAGTGCTATCGGTAGTTCTTTTTCCCAGTTCAATTTAATCTCTTCCTTATAAGGAAAAAAGTGTTGAAACACATTCCAGCCAATATTGATAGCGCTTAGTCTGGTATACAGGTCGCTCGCCTCAAATACCTCAGGGCTAGCTTTGTCCATACGCTGCTGCAATTCCGCTAAGAGATTGGCATTGGCCCATGGATAGGTTCGGTGTTCATCCCCTAACAATACCTGCGGCACGATGCATTTAAGTCCGCTACCGATGTTTTTTGTAAAGTAAGCACCAAATTCAAGCTTTTTATCAAAAATATTTTTTATGATTTCATAAGTAGAATTGTCGGAGATAAGCAGTGCTTGTTGCCCATCAACATGATCATCCTTTACCGTAGCGTAGTTATAGCCTTTTGACTTTGTGTACCATCCTTGGGTGTCGGCTTGTTCAAATGAACTGTTCTGTAAAGGTATTTTGTTCCAAACACCTTGGTCTTCTATTTCCAGCGTAAAGTTGTCAATCCAAATTTTCCCTTCGCTAACTAAAAAAGCACCAAAATATAAGTAACTGGCATCAACATCAATGGTTCCAGTAATTTCATATTGTTTCCATTCCTTGGATTTAATAGGCCTATCATCCATGTTATCGAGGAATGCATAAGTCTTTCCCTCACGATCTACCCTTACCCAGAACTGTCCTTGACCGTTTGTTACATCAGCTCTCATCCAAGCCTTTAACTTGAATTTTTTACCTCTATAGGCTTCGGCTTTAATGCTACCTGATGCACCACCAATTTGGGCTCTTGTTGGATCTTTGCTTTTAAAAGCCCGATTTGTCCTCGCACTTTTATAAAAGCCTCCTTCACTCCCTAAACCATAATGTTGCCAAGTAATTTCTTTCATCCCACCTTTATTGGGAGGAGTAATTGACTTTAGCTCAAAATGTTTTGGATCGTTCTCTTCAATGAGCTGCACTGACGGTGCAATTGCGCTAAATAAGTGGGCAAGCTTTTCCCTCAGTTCTTTTTGGCTAGCTGCATTTTCTACCTCTTTACTGCCATAGTAGATAAACCTTTCCCAATTAAGATTGGCTGCTTCATCAGATGGATGGAAATATCTCACATATCCGCAAAGCCTTGTAAAGGTTTCAAGGTTGGCAACCTTTTGTTTTTGCGAAATGCCTTGCGCATTAGCTATTAAAATTTGGGATAAAAAAATGAGGGTTAAGAAAGGTCTCTTCATGGAATGATTTGATTTGGGGTA
>SEDG01000418.1 GCA_004295885.1 Pedobacter sp.
CTTCATATCGTTATGAATCAGTTGTTTAAAAATTGAAATTTCTGTTCATCTCCTTTTGTAATATTAACACTTTTTTAACAGGCGTTTTCCACAAGTGTTAATAATGTGGAAAAATCCCAGATTGTGGAAAAATATTACGGCTTGATGTAATCCTCATCACTCACATTCATGTCATCCTTGATGAAATCTGTGGTTTTTTTAAGTAGCTTATCAAACAAACCTGCACGTTTTACTTTTTCTTTTGCCACGGTTGGTTGCTCAACAAACACGCCTGGTTGTTTCATCTCTTCCAATAACTCTTCAGCTTTTTGAATTCCTTTGATTAACAATCCAACAGATGTTGCATACATTGGGCTCTTTAAATCGTCATAAACGTTTTTAGGCATATCCTCGTACTTAGATAAGTGTTCGTTTGGATAGCCAACACGACAGTCTAATCCAGTTACGTACTCTACCAATTGGTTCAAGTGTTTTAATAACGCTCCACCACCAGTAATTACTACACCACCAATCAATTTTTTTTCATAGCCTGAAGATTTAATTTCATAGTAAACATGCTCAACTATCTCTTCCATACGGGCTTGGATTACATAAGCTAAGTTTTTTACAGAAATTTCTTTTGGCTCTCTACCACGTAAACCTGGTACGCAAATGATTTCGTTCTCTTTATTTTCTTCAGCCAATGCCGAACCGAAACGAGTTTTTAACAACTCTGCCTGATTACGCATCACCGAACAACCTTCTCTAATATCTTCAGTTACGCTATTACCACCAAATGGGATAACTGCGGTATGGCGAATAATACCTTCGTGGAAGATGGCAATATCAGTAGTACCACCACCAATGTCAACTAAACAAACACCTGCTTCTTTTTCTTCGTCGCTCAACACCGATTCTGAAGATGCAAGTGGTTCTAAAATTAACTCCTGAGTTTGCAAACCTGCATTGGTTACACAACGCATCGTGTTAAAATTCCACGATGTTGTAAACTCTTGATATGCTGACCAGCAATACCCACATTTACTACACGAATTTCTACATTAGATTGGCTACTTGCCAATTCTACTGCAGCGGCAATTCCTTGAACTGTTTTTTGGATATTTGAAACCACTCCACGAGTTACCCCAGCAGATTCGGCTTTACCTATCCCTAAAACTTCAATTTTGTCGTGCTGAGTTCTGCGCCCCACAATTACACAAATCTTTGTTGTACCAATATCTAATCCTACTACGATTGGAGATTGAATGGTAGATTTTTCTTTGCCCATAACTTTAATTTTTGTTGAGTTTATTATTTGTTCTTCTTGGTATCTGTTTTATCTTTTGTTGCAACAACTGGTTTTTTATCCTTTGTTGTTGTATTCGTTTTTGCAGGTGCTATAGCCGCCGTTTTAGTCGGAGTTTTATCTGCAGTTTTTCCTTTTGTAATAACCGGTTTAATACTGGTTGGAGTTACAGTCTTTGGCTTAACGACTTCCTTTTTAACTGTGGTTGAGCTTTTAGCTGCTGGCACAACCGTATTAGTTTCTGCCGATGCTTTTTTTATTTCATCATTTATTGCTGATTGAACGACTGAATCAACTGATTTTTTTACAATCACATTTGAGTCTAGTTGTACAGGTATCGCTTTTTTTATACCCGTGGTGTCATTCTTTTCACAAACAATCTGGTTAATGTATTTCAAGTTGATTGTTTTATAAGCGCCCCAACCCACCAGCGGCATGGCCTGTTTGTAAAAAGCCAATAAGTTTCTCATTTTGGTTGCTATTGAATCTGCATTACCCAAAATTATTCTTTGGTTGCCCACTCGAGGAATAAGTTCAATATCACTTTTATCGTTTACAAAAATCTGCTCAATTTGAGCATTCCACAAAGTATCTTTTTTAATAAACAGGGCTGTTTTATACAAATCGCCAGCCATTGGTGTAAATAAGGTATCAACCTTGCCACCAAAACCTTCCAATATATTTCCTGTTGCTACTAAAACGTCCGCAGTAAAATTTGGAGACATTGGCATTTTTAAGCCATCGCTATCAATGTAATAATCTTGCCCGCCAGCATTTAAAATCCTTAATACTGGCTCTCGTTGTTTAACCTCAATTTTAATCAGCCCATCCATATCTACATACACTTTTGCAAAAGCGATATATGGATTAGATTTTAATGACTTTTCAATCTGATGAATATTTATCTCCTCTAAACTACGACCAACCAATTCACCTTGACTTTGTTTTAAAATGGCATCGATTTCTTCTCTTTCTATAAAATTATCTGCCCCAGGAATTAGTATTTCTAATTTAGTGCATTTAACGGATTGTTTCTTAATTTCGATAAAACTCATCAATACCACCATTCCTGCCAAGCAAGTAAGCCAGGCAAAACCTTTAAAAATCGCTTTCCAATTAATTTTATTAAGCATGATTTAAAGCATTTTTTAGGGGTGAAATTAAGGTATCTATGTCTCCAGCTCCAACCGTCAAAAGTAGCTCAGGATTTTTGTTCTTTATGTTGTCTACAGCTAAATCTTTTCCACATAATTCTTTATTGATTAAAGTAATTTTATCTAACAACATCTGCGAATTAACACCTTCAATAGGCAATTCTCTAGCTGGATATATTTCTAACAAAACAAGCTCATCAGCTGTGCTTAAAACTTTCGCAAAATCATCAGCAAAATCACGAGTTCTTGTAAATAAGTGAGGCTGGAATATTACCGTTAATTTCTTATCAGGGTGCAATTGTCTAACCGCATCAAAACAAGCTCTTAACTCTTCTGGGTGATGGGCATAATCGTCTATATAAATATGTTCAGGCGTATTAACCAAAGTTTCGAACCTGCGTTTTACACCTTTAAAAGATGCTACAGCCTTTTTTATACTTTTTGGATGGATACCTAGACTTAATGCTACACCAATGGCGGCGACAGCATTTTCTACATTATGCTTACCTGGCATCGCCAAGCTCAAATCCTTAATTGTTGTATATCCGTCACTAAAATCGAAAACAAAATTTCCATTTTCTACGTGGATATTGCTGGCTACTAAAACGGAATCTGAGTTGGCGCTATAAGTTATCCCTTGCAAAGGCAAGCCATCTTTAACTAATAATTTCCCATCGGCTTTTAACTGATTAGCAAACAAATGAAACGATTCATGTAAGTGACTTTCATCTCCATAAATGTCTAAATGGTCGGCATCCATAGAAGTTACCACAGCAACATCAGGATGAAGGGTTAAAAACGAACGGTCATATTCATCAGCTTCTACAACTACCACATTGTTCTTTCCGAACAGCACATTGCTATTGTAATTACTGGTTATTCCGCCTAAAAATGCAGTACAACCATAACC
>SEDG01000419.1 GCA_004295885.1 Pedobacter sp.
CAACCTTTAAAAGTGAGTATCTTTGTCGGCGGACCACCATCACATCCTTTGGCTGCGGTTATGCCTTTGCCAGAGGGATTGTCTGAGTTAACGTTTGCCGGAGCGATGGGCAATAGGCGATTTAGGTATTTTTATGATGAAGAAGGTTTTTGTATATCGGCAGATGCCGATTTTGTAATTACTGGAACAGTTTATCCGCAAGAAAATAAACCTGAAGGCCCTTTTGGTGACCATTTAGGCTATTATAGCTTAACACATCCTTTTCCATTGATGAAGGTGCATAACGTTTATCATAAAAAAGATGCAGTTTGGTCGTTCACGGTTGTGGGCAGACCACCACAAGAAGACACTAGTTTTGGTGCGCTTATTCACGAAATTACTGGCTCGGCAATTCCGAAAGAAATTTCGGGTTTAAAAGAAGTAAACGCAGTTGATGCTGCGGGAGTGCATCCACTTTTGTTTGCTATCGGAAGTGAAAGATATACACCCTACCTGAAAGACAGAAAACCTCAAGAAATTTTAACCATTGCCAATCATATTTTAGGTAAAAATCAATTGAGCTTGGCAAAATATCTTTTTATAGCAGCAAGAGAGGATGATGAAAATTTCATATCAATACGAGCATGCACAAGTAGAGATAGCAAGTTTAAAATCTCATTTCAGAACCGAAGATTTATCTACCCTGCCACTAATTATTGTATGTGATGATGCTGAATTTACTGCCGGCAATATCAATAATTTAGTTTGGGTAACTTTTACCAGAAGTAATCCTGCAACTGATATTGATGGTGTTAATGATTTTATTAAAAACAAGCATTGGGGTTGTAATGGACCATTAATTATTGATGCAAGAAAGAAACCGCATCACGCTCCCGAATTGATAAAAGACCCATCGGTTGAAAAGAAAGTAGATTTAATGGGCGAAAAGGGTGGTAGTTTGTTTGGGATTATATAGCAAAAAAGGCTTCCCATTTTGGAAAGCCTTTTCTGTTTAACAAAGTCTCGAAATTAGAATCTTAATCCTAAAGTTAAGAAAACATTGTTTTTAGTGCTTTTAGCTGTAGCAGATGGTTCAGAGAAATTACTTAAGGTATAAGGGCTGTAAGTATTATTAGTCTCAACTCTTTGATAAGCTAAATCTATGTAATAGTTATTTACTCTATATCCCAAACCTCCACTGTACATTTTAGTATCAAAGAATTTGTCTTCATCAGTTTTATATGGGCTTCCATTTAAACCGTAACCAGCTCTCAAGCTAACATTATTGATTTTATATTCTGCACCAACTCTATAGTTAACAGCACTTTGGTAATTATCTCTTACAGCGTTGTTATTAGAAGTAATAGTAGAGTTTGAACCACTTCCGTTGTTGCTTGAAAATTTGATACTTGAATAATCGATATAGTCAATATCTGCAGATATTATAGCTTGACCGCCAATGATATAACTAGCACCAAAAGATCCTTTCAATGGCGTTCTTAAGTTATAAGTGTAATCATAGGTTTGCTCATCAGAAGTGCCTCTTAGCGTTCCTCTATTATCCAGACCTTCGGTATAGCTATCGTCAATTACAAACCAAGTTGGGGTTTGAACGGTTGCACCTAATCTCAGGTTGTCAACTGGTCTAACAATAATACCAATTCGGCCGTTTACACCAGACCCTTTAGTAACTTGACTTTGGTTGAAAAGCAATTTGTAAGGTGTATTTGCGCCAGTTAAAACTCCAGCAGAGCTATATTCTCTAGCTTTACCACTCTCTTCGTACTGTGCATCTGTGTTATATTTAAGATCAACTAATCCGATACTTGCTCCGATATAAACTTTGTTGCCGATGTTAGCAGCCCCAGAAAAATTAAACTCAGATACTGAACCTGATCTTATCTCATTTTTCCGCTGAATGTTAGGGTTAGCTGTTTCTGCGAAAGTTTCTGGAAAATAATTGTTTGCAACATTGTCATAACTGATTAGATAATTGTCGTAAGCCATGCGCTCCAAACTTCCTTCAGCCAAATTGTTAGGAACACCTGATCCGGCAAGTTCTGCAAAGCAGTCTGCGATTGAGTTTTTACTGTTAGATCCTCCGTAATTAATCTCGGTGCTGTAATCATTGTTTCTGGTATAACCTAAACCGAAAACGCCACTAATTAATCCTTTTTTAGTGTCTTGACCTTTTTGTTTATAAACTGGAACGTAAAATACACCCCCAATTTGATTAATGTTCAGTTGACCTTTTGTAGTATTAGTATTTTGATTAAGATAATTAGCATTTACACCACTACTGTTGAACTCTGGAGTTAAACTGAACTCGGATTTAGTAAATAAACCTAGTCCTGCAGGATTGCCACCTAATGAACTCATGTCTCCACCAACTCCAATTTGAGCATTTCCCATTGCTTTGAAACGGGCTGTACTCCCATAATTTGTTTGAGAAAAGCGAAGTGCGTCGCTAGAATATTGAGCGTAAGTATTGCTTGTGATAGCTACTATAGCTATCACAAACATTAATATAATTTTTTTCATCTGTGTTGAATGTTAATTTAGATTATCTGCCACCTCTACCTGGTCTGCCACCACCGCCGCCACCACTGCTGCTGCTTCCAGAAGAGCTACTTCCTGAACTTTCTGCTCTTGAAGGAGGAGAGCTTGATTGGGTTGGGGGAGGACTATAAGTTGGTGCTGGTCTCGATGGAGCTTCGCTAGTCCTAGTAGGTCTAGAATCTGATGTTGTAGTCGTTCTACTTGGTCTATCATAAGAACCAGAAGTAGAATTAGGACGAGTTGCTGTTCCGCTTGGGCCTGCAGGATTATACATTTCTGCTCTGCTTCTTGTAACAGTATTTCCAGAGCCAGCTCCAGTATTTGATCTCGATGGTGTTCCGAAACCAGCTCCGCCACCATAGCTAGTGCCGTTTCCTCTTCCTACGCCATTCTCGCCACCTCTACTTGGTCTAGC
>SEDG01000420.1 GCA_004295885.1 Pedobacter sp.
CCCAAACCTTGTATCCTTCTGGCATAAGATGCAAACCATCTTTAGTTAATTCTGCTCTTAAATGATTGTCTTTATCTAAAAACTGAGCATACAAATCGATAATGATTACTTTCTTTGCTACCATTTTTCTAAGCTCACTGTTTATATGGAGAATATGATCGTCCTTACCGTAGTGATTTTTAAACTTCTCAAAAGAAGCGTTAACAGGTAATAAAGTATTAAAAAAGATTTGAGTTCTCTTAGAACCTTTTCTAATTCTATCCACTATTTTTTTGTAATTTGATAAAATTGCACTATCAGGAATATTTCTAGAGATATCATTTATACCTATCAGGATAAAAATCTTTTTAGGTTTGCCATCAATTATATCTTGCAAGCGTTCTAGAACACCAAAAGTAATATCTCCTGAAATACCTCTATTTTTTGCTTGAGGAAGATTAAGCAATTTAGCCCAATCAGTTCCTGCAGTAATACTGTTACCTAAAAAAATATAATCTTTTTTTGAAGTCTCTTCTGCTTTCCATTTGGTTACAATTTCCTTGTACTTACCAGGGCGATAGGTACTATCCCATTTTACAGTTTGAGCATTAACTTGGCTAAAAGAAATTGCTAAAAGTAAAGTAAACGTTACTAATATTCTATTAAAATGTGTTTTCATATCATTGCAATTTATTTAATTAATGAGATAATGGAGTAAGGTTACCCAAATTTTTCTTCTCTCTATTCCACGTAAAGGCAGTAAAGAAGATAGCAACCAAACAAGATACAGCTATTACCATAAAACTAGCGTCCCAACCCTGTTTGTCTACTAATCGCCCTAAAGCAGCGTTCGCTAACAAATCTCCAATAAAATAACCAAACAATCCCGTTAGGCCAGCTGCTGTACCTGCTGCTTTTTTTGGCACCAAATCAATAGCTTGCACACCTATTAGCATTACTGGCCCATAAATAAAAAATCCAATTGCCCAAAGAGAGGCATTTTGAACTAAATGATTTGAATCAGGACTTTTCCAATAAACCAAAACAGCAACCAATGTCATTGCCATATAAATGATTGTTACTGGTGCTCTTCTTCCATTAAATACTTTATCACTAATTATCCCACAAAGTAAAGTTCCTGGTATCGCAGCTAATTCATAACCGCCAGAAGCCCAAGCAGCTTCACCTTTTGTGTAATGTTTTATCTCTTGCAAAAACGTTGGCGCCCAATTAATGATACCATTTCTAACTAAGTATATAAATGCATTGGCAATTGCAATAAACCAAAGCAATCTGTTATTTAAAACATATTCTAAGAATATCTCTTTAGCTGAGAACTCTTTTTCTTGCGTTGCAGCATTATAACTTTTAGGATAATCATTATTGTATTCTTCAATTGGTGGTAAACCAACTGATTGGGGTGTATCTCTAATTAACACTAAAGCCAATATTGCAAACAGAATAGCTACTAATCCTGGGAAATATAGCATACCGTGATAATCCGCAAAAAGCTCAAAACCAAGTACGGTTAATGGGCCTACTAAAAAACCCCCAATATTGTGTGCTAAGTTCCAAACAGACATTGCCGTTCCCCTTTCTCTGATAGAATACCAATGTGCCACTACCCTTCCACAAGCTGGCCATCCCATACCTTGAAACCAACCGTTTATAAACATCAAAACAAACATAATTGCAATGGAAGAGGTTGCAAATGGAATTACTCCCATAAAAATCATAGTAAAGGCAGATAAAACTAATCCAATAGATAAAAAGTATCTTGCATTACTCCTATCAGATATGTTGCCCATTAAAAACTTACTAAAACCATAAGCTATAGAAAGTGCTGATGCAGCTAAACCTAGTTCACCTTTACTAAAGCCTAATTTTTGCAGTTCTGGAATAGCAAAAGAAAAATTCTTACGGACAAAATAATAAGCAGCATAGCCAAAGAAAATTCCAATAAATACTTTGATACGTTCTTTACTATAGATAGATTTAATATTATCTTCTGGCAGACGTGGCTGATGTGCCGCCGGTGGTGGAAAAAGTCCCATTTATATGATATTTAGTTAGTTGTAGTTATTTCTAAAACCACGCTTGTAAGTGGCTCTGAATTTGTTTTGCTTACATCAATGCCAACATTCATTAAATATTCGCCTGTGTAAATTTTATCGTTGCTTGCCAATGCAGATTTAACATTAGGCATTAAATTTATTTCTTTAATTTTATACTTTTTCAAAGGGTCTAAACCCTGAAGTTTTACAGGATTGAAAAACTCCCTGTATCTAGAACTTAAATTATAAGCGAATAAAATGGCATTATTTTTTGCTTCATCGCTATACATTAGCACTGCTCTATTATTTTCATAAGGAGAAACCAGGCGATATAAATTACCTTGATAAACAATAGGGCTAAAACGTTTGTAATTTGCCACTGCTTGTTGACTAAACAACAAATCATCTTTTGTAAATTCAGCTACATCGATATCATAGCCTAACTTATCCATCATAGCTACATCTGTTCTAAATTTTAAAGACTGCTTGCCCCAACTGGTGATGTGATTGGCAATCGTATTTGCAGGAAAGAAATATGAAAATCCCCACTGGATAAATACCCTTTCTAACCCATCGGTATTGTCACTTGGCCAAAACTCAGTGAAATATTTCATGGCACCATAATCTACTCTTCCGCCACCGCCAGAGCAGAGCATAATTGGAACGTGAGGATATTTTTT
>SEDG01000421.1 GCA_004295885.1 Pedobacter sp.
ATGTAAATCTCAACATCTGGGTCACGTTCTTTTGTTCCGCCGAAGTAAGATGCCACTAATCCAGTTGGCGTTTCAACAATTGTTGCCGAATGACAAGATGGAAAAGGAGCTTTATCATATAAAAATTCTTGTTTTACAATTCCTTTTTGCCATTTTTCTAATTGTGCATTCGCTGTTATCGCTACGGCGAAAACAAGGGATAATGTGATGTATATTTTTCTTTTTAGCATAATCTTTATATTACTTTTTTTTCATCCTGACGAAGGAAGGACTCATTCGTAAAATTCCTTCCGAGATTCTTCGCAAAGCTCAAAATGACAAAAATTACTGCTTAGCTTTCGCTGCTTTTTCCGCCTTAATTTTTTTAGTGTAATCGCTGTACATTGTTCTCCAATTGCGACCATTATTATTTAAAAACTGCTCTGATTTAGTTTTATAGATTTCGAAAATTGCAGAAATCTCTCTCATATTTTTATAGTCAACGGCCTGTTCACGGGCTTGTTTCAAAAACCCTAAAATTTTGGCTTCTTCGTCTGCCGTTAAATTTGGAACAATAGCTTTGTAACCGTTCATTGTAAAAGCAACTTTGCCGATGGTATATTTATCTAAGATTGCCTCTACTTGTTCTGGCGTTAAATCTTTCTTTAAACCATCCATTAAAGCCGCGTGAGCCGTAGTTGGCATTGCGCTATCTGCAATGATTTCTCTATCCAAATCACTTAATTTATTGCCAGTAACTGGATTTATCCCTGCTGGAACAGTTGATGCAGGATGTGAATTGTGCCAGTTTCGAACAGTAGTTAAATGAGTTGCCACAACGTCTTTTACACGAGCTTCTTTCTGAGCATCACCTAAATTTAAGGATGCAACCCATTCGGCGGCTTTTTTAATGTTCTCTTCATCAGCAGTTGCTGAAGTTTGTGCCTTGGCAAATGTGATTGCTAAAGCTAGAAATGTGAATGCTAATATTTTTTTCATCTGTATAAATTTGTTTTCAGTTGTGATGAAGCTATCAGATTTTTCATACCACTGTGTGGTCTGAGAAAACCATAATGGTTTCATAATTCGTTATTTTTAAGCTCTTCGTCATTGCGAGGCTTGATTTTTCATCAACCGAAGCAATCTTTCTTGACAGGATAGATTGCTTCGTCGTCCCTCCTCGCAATGACGACATAATTATTTTTTCTTCACTGTAAACGAATAATCTCCCGAGCCAATCTCATAAATTGCTCTTCCGTTTTCATTCTTGATTAGTTTTAGATCTTTAATATTTTGCTCTGCAATCACATCCCCTTCATTTGCCGGTAAATAAACTACAGCAGTGGTATTTGGCGGAACAGTAATTGTCCAGTTAAATTGTTTTGGTGTTTTCTTCCAATTGCTTTTAATCATTCCATAAACCGATTGATAGGTCGCATTTACGTGGTCTAATCCAGCAATCATTTCTGGTTTCATCACAATCTTTTTAAATCCTGGCGATGCGGCTTTTATTCCTGCTAAGTTTTCGTAATACCAAGTCAATAAATCGCCTAACATCATCACGTGGTTTTGAGAGTTCATTTTTGGGTCGGATGTATTTCCGTTCCATAATTCCCAAATGGTTGTGGCGCCATTCTCAATCATATATCCCCATGATGGGTAAGTCTTTTTAGTAGCCACTGTGTAAGCTAAATCTGGTCTGCCGTAATCGTTTAAACAACGCATTAACCATTGAATACCCACCAAACCATTGCTCAAATGACCTTTGTTGGTGACTTCAATAGTGTAAACAATGTTTTTAAAAACCTTGTCGACCTGTTTCTCAGGCACCATTTTAAAATAAAGCGGAATGATGTTATCAGTTAGCACATTGGTTCCGTAATAACCTTTTTCGTTATAATATTTTTGGTTAAAAGCATCCTTAATTTTATGACCCAGAGCTTCAAATGTTGCAACATCAGCATTGTTATCAGTAGCTTTTGCAAACTGAATCATCAATTGCATAAAGTGATAATAGTAAGCAGTAGAAATTAATTCTGAGGGATATTTTTTATCGGCACTTTTGCCTCTTCCAGCTTCAATGGTTACTGGCGGCATACACCAATCGCCATAGCTATCCTTGGTTAAAATATAATCTTTCATATATCTATCCTTCATATAACCCAACCATTTTTTCATAGCAGGATAGTTATCCTTAACGGCGTTCACATCTCCTGTTTGAGTATAAACCATTTCGGTGATGAGTAATATGGTGCCTGGCCAAGTCATGTTATCACTATAGTAACGCCAAAATGCAGGCGCAACATCTGGAATAGCGCCATCTTCTTTTTGAGAATTCCTGATATCCTGCAACCACTTGGTGTAAAACCTACCATTATCAAATACAAAACTTTCGCCAAATGCCACCGCTCCTCTGTCACCTAACCAAGGTTGGCGTTCATTTCTTTGCGGGCAATCTATCGGGATACCTTTATAATTTCCAGCAATTCCCCACCAAGCATTTTTAAAAATCTGATTAGTTAAAGCGTCCGATGTTTCGAATGTTCCAACGGTTTTAATGTTATCATAAATCATCTTGCCAGTAAAATCAGTTAGGGCTGGTTGATAACCATAACCAGTTAATTCTACATACCTAAATCCACGATAAACAAAGGTTGGCTCCCAGGTTTCTTGTTCAGTTCCTTTAATTGTATATAAATCAGTGTTTTTTGCATTGCGAAGATTAGCTG
>SEDG01000422.1 GCA_004295885.1 Pedobacter sp.
CCGGAAATAGTCCAACGGAAAATGTATGTTTGCCCTGCAACCAAGCCACTAACAGCGGTATTAAACTGAGTTGCATTGGCAAAGGAGACGCTTGTTTGCCCAGAAAGTAATGTCCACAAACCAGTATTTGTCAAAGGGTCGTTTCCGGCCAAGGTAGTTGAAGTAACATTACACAATTCTTGATCCGGACCCGCAACCGCTCCTACAGCACCTTGGTTTACCATTATAATGGCAGGACTTGAAATCGCTGTGGCGCAAGCTCCACTTTGTACAATTGCCCTAAAATAAGTTGTTGTTACAAGATTAGTGTACGTAAGTGTGGTAGTTGTGTTGTTGATGACATTTGGATAGGTTAAGCCGCCATCAGTGGAGCTTTCCCATCTAATGATATCGCCTGTATGGCTGCTCAAAGTAACAGAACCAGAATTAGTCCCTGCGCAAACCGAAGTTGAGCCAGCGGCTGTTCCACCTACTGAAAGTGGATTGATGGTAATGGAAACATCGTCGGTTTTTGGATTGCAGCTAGCGGCGCCCGTAATTGTCCATCTGAAAATATAAGTATTACCTGCAATTAGTCCATTCGCCGTCCCATTAAATTGAGTCGGATTGGTGAAAGTTACCCCAGGGAATGTGGTTACTTGGGTCCAAAGCCCTGTGCCAATTGTAGGCTGATTACCTTTAAAGCTAAAGCTCGTTGCATTACAGATGCTTTCATCTACACCTGCATCTGCTGTGGTTGGCTGTGGCTCAACGGTAATCGTTATGGTTACTGGCGTTCCTGGGCAATTATTTGCAGAAATTGGTGTAATAACATAATCTACAGTTCCTGGTAAGGCTGAGTTATTAATAAGGATATCGTTAATTGTGGTTGATAGCGTTGGAGTGGCATAGATAAATGGTACGCCCGAACAACCATTACCTGTTGGGGTAATGGTATAGGTAACCGTAGCGTTTAAGGTAGGGCTGCTGTTTGTTAAAACGTCATTAATGTTTCCACTTCCATTGGTCGTGAAACCTCCAGCATTGGCCGAGCCAGTTGCAGTCCAAGCGTAGGTAGCTCCAGCAGTTGCTGAAGTGGGCGTATAAGCAACATTGGCCCCTGTACAAATAGATTTAGAATTATCACTAGTAACGGTAACTTCTGGTTTAATGGTGATGATAATGTTATCGTCAATAACATCACAGGGTGATGGTAGGGAAGTTGTTGCCCTTAAAGTTAATGTTACCTGCCCTGCAGCTTTCTCTGCTGCGCTAGGAGTATACGTTGAAGTTAGATTATTTCTATCACTAAAAATTCCTGATCCACCCACCCAGATTCGTGTTAATGGACTTCCCGTAACTGAACCGTTTAGGTTAACTATATCATTGAAACAAATGGGCTGATCTGGACCCGCATTCACAGTTGGTGCAGGGGTAAATGAAATCGTTTGATTAACGGTAACGGTTCCACAATTATTTTTATGGGTTACTGATATTGTGTAAGTAACATAATCTAAAAATTGGATTTTTGGATATTTGGTGTTTTTATTGCCTCCAATAAAATTAAAGGCGCCACCAGCTACGGTCCACTCATATGTATCTCCTAATTCCAATGAAGTTCCGGTAAATGTTGTTCTGGTGGGGCCTGGTGTTGTGGGATTAAAGTCGTAGGTGTTAACACTACACAACGCTACATTTGGAGACAACGTAGCAGTAGGCGTTTGGTTTACTACCACTGTTTGTGCGGCAGTTATTACAGACCCACAAGATGGAGTTGTTATGCTTAGGGTAACTTGGTAAACTCCAGCATTATTAAAAACGAATTGTGGCTGCTGACTTGCTGAAGTTGTTCCGCCACCGTACGTAACCCCAGCAGCAGGAGATACAGACCAAGAGTAGCTGGCAGTATTGCTACAAGTATTATCGATTACCGACGTGTTCGTTGGAGTAACAGTTCCACCGATACAAATGGTTGAGATTGGAAGCGTGAAAGATGGTTTTGGTGGATCCTGAATACAGATAGGCATTTCAAACGGATCAGCATCGCAAGTACCAGAACTTACCGATTCTAATCTAACAGTATGAGGACCATTAGCTGTAAATGTATAAACCAAATTATCAGATATTGGTCTATTTGCCCAAACCAAAACACCATCAACAAACCAATTATAAAACACTGTATTTGGCATACAGCCTGCAGAATTGGTGTTGGGGTCTTCACCCTGTAGGGATGTATTAACAAATGTTACCGCGGTATTAGTACAAGCCGGTGTTATTGTTGTAAAAGAGTTTACGGGCTTAGCAATTACTTTGGCAGTTGATGAAATTGCTGAGCCAACTTTTCCACAAAATGGATTTTCTACGCTAATGTTTACAGCGAAAACGTTGTATTCTGTTCCTGAGGATCCACTAAAAACATTGCCACAAGATGATTTCACATAAACATGCGATACCTTTCCTCCGTTTTGGATAATATCACATAAAGTATAAGTAGTTGTTGTTAAATCCCCCCAGTTTACTATATAGGTATCCCCTGGAAAGTTTTTTTGTATTCCTGCAATTCCTGTATAATCAACACTAAATTCCAGTGCCCCCTGAGGTAAACAAACGACATTATTTCCACTAGTCGAAAAAGCTGTAACGGTTTGGTTATTGATAATGAAATTGGCTTTTGTCGCCACTCTTCCATCGGGCATTAAAGCCTTGGTAACCACAGTATAATGTGCTAATCCAGCATTAAAAATTTGATTTGCAGTTGGGAAAGCTAAAACTGCTGGCGCTCCTCCAGAAATTTCATTTGTAATGGTTGCACTTACAATACTGCCAGCGGTCGATTCATTTGTTAATGCAAAATTATTATTGTTTTTGCCGGCGCAAAGGCCAAAAGTTTCGGCATTAGCTACGCTAATGGGTGCAGAAGTTATTTTCGCTTCAACAGCACCACCAGTTCCAATTATGAAGGCGTTGGAAACTGTCGAGGTTAAAGCAGGTGACGACGATTCAATCCTTAATTTATAGTTAATACCCGCTGGGGTACCTCCAGGGATTATCCCATTTACAAACGTACTATAGAAAGAATTATAGGCACCTATTACAACTCCTGGGGCGAAATTTCCACTTGCATCTGATAACCTAAGCCTAAAAATATTTCCCTGTGCAATACAAGTATTTGGGGCGATTGTAAAAGTAGCTGCAATTGTGCTTCCTGGAGAATATGGACCTGGATCTATTGTACCGATATTAAGCTGCGCAAACGCAGGGAATGCCACAGCACATAACATGCTCAAGAACAAGAGGCGAAAAATTTTCACGGCAAAACAATAGGTACCCAAATATAATGGCTCTTCAATAGCACGACGAATGATTTGGATACCAGTATTTTCGTCTTCGTTAATGCCTTTTAAGTTAGCTAAAGCAGCAACTGCACGAATAAATGCAACACCACCACCTGCAACAATACCTTCTTCTACAGCTGCACGAGTTGCATGTAAAGCATCATCAACACGGTCTTTTTTCTCTTTCATTTCTACTTCACTTGCAGCACCAACATAAAGTACAGCAACACCACCAGAAAGTTTAGCTAAACGCTCTTGTAATTTTTCTTTATCGTAATCTGAAGTAGTAGTTTCAATTTGAGCTTTGATTTGACCAACACGAGCTTTAATATCTTCAGACTGACCAGCACCATTAATTACAGTTGTATTGTCTTTATCAACAACAACTTTTTCAGCAGAACCTAAATAAGTTAAATCAGCATTTTCTAATTTATAACCTCTTTCTTCTGAGATAACAATACCGCCAGTTAAGATAGCGATGTCTTCTAACATTGCTTTTCTTCTATCACCAAAACCTGGAGCCTTAACAGCAACAACTTTCAATGAACCACGGATTTTGTTAACTACCAATGTAGCTAAAGCTTCGCCATCTAAATCTTCAGAAATGATAACCAATGGTTTACCAGTTTGAACAGTTTTTTCTAAAACTGGCAACAATTCTTTCATGTTGCTAATTTTTTTGTCGTAGATTAAAATGTATGGGCTTTCTAATTCCGCTTCCATTTTATCAGCGTTAGTTACAAAATATGGAGATAAATAACCTCTATCAAATTGCATACCTTCAACTGTTTTAACTTCAGTTTCAGTACCTTTTGCTTCTTCAACAGTAATTACACCATCTTTACCAACTTTGCTCATTGCTTCTGCAATTAATGAACCAATAACATCATCATTGTTAGCAGAAATAGAGGCAACTTGTTTAATTTTATTGTTGTCATCACCAACAGCCTGAGATTGCTCTTTTAGGTTAGCAACAACTGCAGAAACAGCTTTATCGATACCACGTTTTAAATCCATTGGATTTGCGCCAGCAGCAACGTTTTTAATTCCAGTAGTGATAATTGCTTGAGCTAAAACCGTAGCAGTTGTAGTTCCATCACCTGCAATATCTGCAGTTTTAGAAGCAACTTCTTTCACCATTTGAGCACCCATATTTTCAATTGGGTCTTTTAATTCGATTTCTTTAGCAACAGTTACACCATCTTTAGTGATAGCTGGTGAACCAAATTTTTTGTCGATAATTACGTTACGACCTTTTGGACCTAAAGTTACTTTTACTGCGTTCGCTAAAATGTCAACACCTCTTTTCAGGGCGTCACGTGCTTCAACGTTATATTTTACTTGTTTTGCCATTGTTTTATTAAGATTTGAGATATGAGTATTGAGATTTGAGACATTGTCCTAGCTCAAAACATACCTAATTTTAAATGATTTATATTTGGTTTAAAGAGTTCCTAAGATATCAGAATCTCTCATGATTAAATATTCTTTTCCTTCGATGGTAACTTCGGTGCCACCATATTTGCTATATAAAACTTGATCACCAACTTTTACGCTTAAAGGAATCAAACTTCCGGTTTGGTCGGCATATCTACCAGGTCCAACTGCAACTACAACACCTTGTTGTGGTTTTTCTTTAGCGGTATCAGGAATATAGATACCTGAAGCTGTTTTTTCTTCTGCAGCAGCAGTTTCAACAACTACTCTGTCTGCATTAGGTTTAAAGTTTAAAGCCATAAATACTTTTATTTTTAGTTTTTGTAATTGAATTAGTTCGCAATATAATACGATGAATTGGATTAATCAGTTTTTGTGCCAAGACTGTTTTGCTTGTCAAATTTGCATTTGCTGTCAGTTAATGGTTTTAGTAAAATAATTTCAAGTGTCAGACTGGCAGAATTGGAAA
>SEDG01000423.1 GCA_004295885.1 Pedobacter sp.
TTTAAAAGGTGATAAAGTAATCGTTTTCAAAAAGAAACGTAGAAAAGGTTACAAAAAGAAAAATGGTCACCGCCAGTATTTCACCAAAATCCAGATTGAGAGTATCACTCTGTAGTTAATTCTTTTGTTTAATTGTAAGTTTGGGTTTCCCAGCTTAAAAAATATAAAATAAAATGGCACATAAAAAAGGAGCCGGTAGTTCTAGGAACGGACGTGAATCGCATAGCAAGCGTCTAGGTATTAAGATCTTTGGTGGTCAAGAAGCTATCGCTGGTAACATTATCGTTCGTCAACGTGGTACAAAACACCATCCAGATAAAGGAGTAGGTATTGGTAAAGACCATACTTTATTCGCTTTGGTACCAGGTATTGTAACTTTCAAAAAGAAACAAGATAACAAATCTTACGTTTCTGTATTACCTGTAACTGTAGAAGATGCAGCACCTGCGAAAGCAGCAGCACCTAAAAAAGTTGTAGCGAAAGCTGCACCAGTTGCAACTGAAGAAAAAGAAGCTAAAGCACCTGCAGCTAAAAAAGAAGCAGCGCCTAAAGCAGCAAAAGCACCTGCAAAAAAAGCAGCTAAAGCTGATGATGCTGAAACAGCAGAATAATATTGTAATTTAATTTACAGCATAAAAAAACCAGAACAATTTGTTCTGGTTTTTTTATGCTTATTTTTTTAACTTGGGAGTTTCTAGTTTGGAGTTGGAAGTTTCTCAAAACTCTAAGCTCCGCACTCCAAACTTAATTTTACCTCTGTCTCTCCAATATTTGTTGCACTAATTCTCTAAACTGAGTTTTCTTTTCGTCAGCGACATTTAAACTATCTAATGCCTGATTAGCTTTTGCTAAGTATTTATCCATTTCGGCAGTTGCCAGTTCCTTAATCTCGTATTTGTTGTAAAGATTGGTTACTTCGTTTACTTTAATATCTTGATTTACGTTAATGCTTGTTAAGCTATCAGATTCATCACCCTGTGCTAAGGCTAATGTTTTTAAATGCAAAAAGGTTTTTTTGTTAGCGATGATATCTCCACCAACCTGTTTGCCAAAGGTTTCTGGATTACCATACACATCTAAAATATCGTCTTGCAATTGAAAAGCAACACCTAAGTTTTCGCCAAATTCGTATAATAAATCAGCATCTACAGAATTTGCCCCACCAACGATTGCACCTAATTTCATTGCACCACCTAATAAAACAGCTGTCTTTAGGCGAATCATCTCTAGGTATTCCTCTATGCTAACATCAGTACGTTGTTCAAACTCCATATCCAACTGCTGACCTTCGCAAACGCCTTGAGCAGTTAAGTTGAAGGTATCTAATACAGGTTTTAAAACCAATAAATCAACTTTTGACAGATGTTTATTAGATTCAACCATCATCACATCTCCACTTAAAATGGCATTATTTACTCCCCATTTTTCGTGAACGGTTATTTTTCCCCTGCGTAGGGGAGCATTATCCATTATATCATCATGTACCAAGGTAAAATTATGGAAGGTTTCTATGGCTAAAGCAACATCAAGTGCCTTATGAATTTCTGTGGTAAATAATTCTGTAGCCATTAAAACCATTACTGGCCTAATCCTTTTACCCCCTAAACTCATGATATAGCGTATAGGCTCGTATAAATCTTTTGGGTGATGAGGATATTCTATTTTAGGTATAGCTTCTTCTATAATTTGTTGTAGTTGTATAGGACTGTGCATTGTTTATGGGTTAGTCATGGTGCCAAAAGCAGATTTGCTTTCCATCATTTTAATGAATAAATCTTCTAGTGTAGTCTGCTTAACAATCGGATTGTTTTTCCAGAAAGCCGCATCATATCTTATCGATTCTATCACACTTTTATCTTGTGTTTTTCTATTTAGGGTTTCGAATTGTTGATTTTTTAGATTGTCATCAATATTAAATACGGTTAATAAGGAGCTAACAGAAGTATTTAAACTTTGTCGGCCAGTTTTAAGGCTCAAGTTTAACTTGGTTGAAACACTTTCTAATACAGGAAAAATACGTCCAAAACCATTAAAGGTAGCAATTGTTGTTGCTAGTGGTGGATATTTTGGACTGGCTTCTGAAAATCTCATCGGTAAATTAAATAAGCTATTCTCCAATCTATAAATGCCATAATCATCCATCCCGATGTAATAGGTTGAATTAACGTAATAAGTATTTCTATTCCCTTTTTTATATTTACAAGTTACTACTGCAATCTTTTGATTTTCTTGTTCTATGTATTTGTCAATTGATATTTCGTAATCAGCAAGTGTTGCTAGGCTTACAAATTTACTACCTTTTTCTGGTAAGAGATAACCAGAATATAAAAATGTTAAGTAAGACTGGTTGCTCATTGAAAAAGCTATTTCCTCATTTACTTCAGCAAATCTACTTTGTTTTGCAACCCAGCCTTGTACTCTTGACGTGGTCCATTTTAAATCATAAAACAACTCGTAAATCTGGCTTGGTTTGTTATTGACTGTTGTGAGTTGCCTATAAAACGCATTCGCATAAAAATTTATCCCTGCGAAACCTTTTGCCTTCTCTAATGCAGCTCTAACTAATCTTTGGCCTTTATAAGGGTCAATTGTTACCTCATTGAGCGAGATGCTTGCTGGCTTAAGCTTCACTACAAAGCTAGTCGGATTTTCATTTAAAGTTAAATCTGCCAAAAGATAACTTACATGACTACACCTCAATTTTAT
>SEDG01000424.1 GCA_004295885.1 Pedobacter sp.
AACTCCCGTTGCCAAGCTAGGTTAAACAACACAGGGGCATTTCTTTTCCCTAAACAATTGTTAACCCCGTGACTTACTTTATGGTCGAGATTTGCAAAACCTGCAAATTGTTGGTGACAACTACCACAGGAAATTGATTTATCTGCAGATAATCGAGCATCATAAAATAGTTTTTTGCCAAGATAGAACCCTTTATTGGTTAATGTATTGCCATCAAATTTGTACACTGCATCTGGAAAATTGCTAGGAACCACAAACGGAATTTCTTCAATTTGTGGTTTAACTATTTCAGTTTTGCTACAGGCATACAACACCCCCATACTTGCTATCAGTATGAAGTATATTTTTAAATGCCTCATTTTTAGTTGTGTATGTGTTCGAATTCGAATAAACCATTTACATAATTATCTGCTACAATTACAGAATTAGCGCCACCCATTGTAAAGTTCAGTTTAGCAAAGCTGATGTTTTGTTTTCCTTTGAATAAACTTCCAGCATTAACCACAAAATGAACTTGAGGATTTTTATCCGCTCTAATTCTTAACGGATTTCCAGTGCTAAAATCAGCGCTAAAAGTTCTAATGGTGTTGTTTGGGTCAACAATTCCGCCGATGTGAAAGGTTAAAGATTTGTCTGTTGCTGTAGATTGTGGTGATGTTCCCTCGAATTTTACAAAGATGTAACCACTGTTCCAAGTCCAGAACATCCCCAAAGCTGGATCTAATGCACCAGTTTGTGCACCTGCCAAATTTCGCTCTTTATCTACACCAATGGTAAAAGCTATTTTAATATAATCTCCAGTTGGGATGTCTTTAAGATTGTTTAATAAAGAACTTGGTTTTGCTGCATCCAATAAAATATAACTTTCTGGAATTGCGTAAATAGAACCATCTGTTTTGGTTAATTTAATATTGCTTACATAATATTTAAATGTAGAAATATTGAAACCATCTCCATTGGGATTCGTGTAATTTTGATTGTTTAAAACTAGTGGAGCACCGTTTACCTGATTTTCAAATTCTAAGGTGAAAGTTCCTTTTTCGGCTGTACTAACGGTTTCATCTTTTTTGCAAGAAGTAAATGCAATGGTTAAAATCGCAAAAAGTGCGATTGATATATTTTTGATATTCATTATTTGAAAATTTAAAAAATGTTGAATTATGTCAAAGTGATTTTTGACAATTAATTATTGGTTCCTGTAGATGAAAATGATTTCGCAGATTTTAATTGTCTATCTGCGTAATCTGTTAAATCAGCGGGAAAAATTATTACGAATGACAATCTTGAGGTAAATTCAAGAACGACCTTGATTATTTACCTATTAAAAGACAGCAATTCAGATTGATAAAATGAAGATTAAACCTGCTTAGGCGGTTGAAAAATAGAGAGAGAAGTTTTTATTGGTTTTTTTTGCAGGTAATTAATTGCAAAAGGTTCAATGGGCAATTCATAAACTGGTGCCAATAAACTAGCTGTTACGGGTGCTACAGTTTCGATAATTCGTTTTAAGTTATCTTGGTCGTGTTTGTTCTTTTGGTCCAGTTCTTTCAGTTTGATATCCATGAAACATTTACCTTCACAATGCAATTCGTGATTATCTTTATTGGTACAAAGTACGGTAGAGATATATTGTTTGTTAAGGATATAGGATGATGATAAAATCCAATAGTTAAAACAGTTGGTTAAAATTCCAACCAAAAGAAAGATGGCTATAAACTGTTTCCAGATTTTCATCGCCGCAAAACTAAACATTTTTACTGCTCAATTAAAGCAAAAACTGTATATTAATTTCCGAAATATGCGAACCATAAAAACAATTCTTTTTGCCGGTCTAGTATTAGTTAATTCTTCGCTTTTTGCACAAGAAAATTCTGGCAATCAAGTTATCATTAATCCAACGGATAAAAACGAAGACATTATCCGTAAAGCAGCCAATTTAAAACCATCGGCCAGACAATTACGCTGGCAGCAGTTAGAACTTACTGCTTTTTTCCATTTTGGCATCAATACTTTTACCAATAGAGAGTGGGGAGATGGAAAGGAAAACCCAAAAATTTTTAATCCTACAAAACTTGATACTCGCCAATGGGTAAGAACGATGAAAGAGGCGGGCTTTAAACAGGTTATTTTAACTGCAAAACATCATGATGGTTTTTGTTTATGGCCAAGTAAATTTACGGAACATAGTGTTAAAAATAGCCCTTGGAAAAGTGGAAAGGGAGATGTGGTAAAAGAAGTAGCAGCTGCCTGTAAAGAGTACAAGATTGGTTTTGGTATTTATTTATCCCCATGGGACAGAAACCATAAAGATTATGGAGATAGCAAAATTTATAATGAATATTTTGTAAACCAATTAACCGAATTACTTAGCAATTATGGTAAGGTAGATGAGGTTTGGTTTGACGGAGCAAATGGAACTGGACCAAATGGTAAAAAGCCTGTTTATGATTTTGCCAATTGGTACAAGCTGATTAGAAAATTACAACCATCAGCAACTATTGCAGTTATGGGGCCAGATGTGCGTTGGGTAGGAACCGAAAGTGGTTATGGGCGTGAAACGGAATGGAGTGTTTTGCCAGCAGATGAAAACATGTTAAAGGGAATTGCTGATAATTCTCAAAAGGATGGAGCTTTTGTGCCTGCTGGCGATAAAATGGGTGAGGATTTGGGCAGTCGTTCGAAAATTTCAAATGCGAA
>SEDG01000425.1 GCA_004295885.1 Pedobacter sp.
ACCCTTTTTATCATGTCGCTGCTTTTTGCCTTTATCTTATTAGGCGTTGGGCTCACTGCATCAATGATTGAAGTAGATGCACGTATCAACGCATTAGATTTTGTGTTGTTAGGTCAACACGTTACTTTTCAAGATCAAGTTTTGTTTTTTCAAAGCAAAAGCATTTTAGATGTAGTAATTATCCTTGTTAATGGAACGGCGATCGACTCTATTTTGGTCGGCATTCTTATTCTGGTGTTCAGCATACTGTTTCCTATCATGAAACTTAGCTCGACAGGTATACACTTGCTGGGCAGGAAGAGTTGGGCAGAAAACAAAGTGATCAAATATTTTGCATTTCAGTCGGGCAAATGGAGCATGGCCGATGTATTTGTGATAGGCATACTAATGGCTTATATCGGGTTAAATGGCTTGTTAGAAAGTCAATTGCAACGTTTAAAAGTTCCCATTGAGCCCCTCACCCTGATCTCAACTCATAATACAGCTTTACAACCTGGCTACATTATATTCATTGCATTTGTACTGTTTGGTTTAATATTATCTACCATTCTCAAGTACATTACACCGAACGATGCCTCTTAACATTAAACACAGACAAGAATTTAACCTAACTAATTCCCTATTAAATTGACCACCGAAAAACATAAGCAACAACCACTGAAAGCTAAAAAGAGCATCTTAGCCAATATCTTATTGATTTTAGGTTTGGGCATCTTTCTAGTTGGAGAATGCTACTGTGGTTACAAGCTTTACACTTTATCTAACGAGCAAGAGCAAATAGCGGAAGATTATGCAACGGTGAACAGCATCACCTTTGGTGTGTTTTCGGTAGATCTTTGGCGAGACAAGATATCTCATATTGTAACGAAAGAAATTAAGGGCTTTAAAATTACGAGCGAGCAGAAAAAGGAAATGCGGCTGGAGGTAGAAACGCAACTTCACGCTATGATTAGTAAGGTTACCAAGGAAATTACAAAACCCCAAAAAGGAATTGGTAATAAACTAAAAAAGTTTGCCTTTAAGCAATTTGTTGATCCTAAAGAACTTCATGCTCAGGTTCCCTCTTTCGCTAATCTCATCATCACCAAAATTACTAGTCCACGGGCAACCAATAAACTAAAAAACATTGCAACAGATAAATTGGACAAACTGGTTGACGAAACTTACGACAGTACAAAAGTAGCAACTTATCAAGTTGCCAAACAGTTATACAATAAGTACAATGTGAACAATCAAGGCACATTTAACAAGCAGATAGAAACGAGATTAGACAATATCCGAAAGGTTACTTATGATTATGCTTATGCGATGCTTGGCTTTATGGTAAGTGCATTAATAGCTTGGATAATTTTAAGAAGAAAGACCTATCTACACAATACCTTATTTGTCATGTCATTACTTTTTGCACTGGCTCTACTGATAACGGGTGTAACGGTTTCCATTATTGAAGTTGATGCCCGCCTTAGTTCGCTTGAATTTTTGATGATGGGCGATAAGGTAGCCTTCGAAAATCAGGTCCTGTTTTTCCAAAGTAAAAGTATTTTAGGAATTGGCGAAGTACTCATGCAGCAATCTAAACCGGATGCCATTACCGTGGGTATTATCATTATACTTTTCGTAATCATACTTCCTATTTTGCGCATAACAGCCAGAGGAATTCATATGCTTTGTAAACCGATAATTGCAGAAAATGGCATCACTAAGTACTTGGCTTTTGAATCTGGCAAATGGGACATGGCCGATGTCATGGTAGTTGGGATATTGATGACTTATATCGGCCTAAATGGGATTCTTAGAAGTCAACTATCTGGCCTAAACATGAATGATGAGTTTCTTAAAACCACAACAGTAAATTATACTTCTTTGCAACCTGGCTTTATCATTTTCGTGGGTTATGTGGCCTTTGCATTTTTCCTTTCTTACATGTTAAAGAAGATTACTTGTAGTACGAAATAAGCGTTCATACTATTAAAAATGATGGTATTGATCCTTCCGCGTCATTTCGACCTTGGGAGAAATCTCTAAGTTTGGCAGTTAAATACCCTCTAGCATCATTTCGACCTTAGGGGAAATCTTTAAGTTTCGCAGTTAAATAGCTGCAATTGGATTGGCCTTTGCTTGCAGATTTCTCCCCGTTCCTTGTTCAAAATGACGGTTGATGGTGTGAAATCATTTCTCCAAACAATCCTTATTCGCTTTATCCTTGAACGACACCAGAGGCTTAAAATCTTTTAAGAGACCATTTATCGGTTTACAAGCTACAACCTTATTCGGCACATTATCAGGTGTTGGATTATCCTTGGCATTTTTTATGATAGTAAACTTCTTCTCTAAACAAAGTATCGGCTGATTATTCACAACATAAAATCTAGACTCTGTAATGTCATCCTTGGTGGCACCATCGCCTGCTCCTGAAACAAAACTCCAGACCAACCTATTTAAATGCGCAAAATACAATTGATCATCGTTTACAAAATATTGATCTGTTGCCTCGAAATGGCTATACTCACTGTAGCTATGTTTAATAACCATGAGTTTACCACCTTTTGAGAACAAAAGACACATTAATAAATAGTTAATATTTTTCATCACTATGGTTAACAATCAGAAACACCATTAGTTTATCAAGCTTAACAGCTACCAAATTCACACCCATAGTTCCCATCCTCACAGTTTTGCTATTTTATGCTCTAAAAGCGTGTTAAATTTGATGTCAGATAGCCGAGCATTCAAGGAGTTAAATGATTGAATGCCGAACCAGACAACAATTAACCTATAATCCATTATATTCGCTATGATTATGATTGCAGTCTCAACACTTTTTTCAGCAAAAGTTGGTCGGTATGTTAACCTAGTTTTATTGTTTCTCCTAGCAGCGCCTCACGTGCAGGCTCAGCAAGCAGATGATTACCTAAGTTTTAATCCTGCTGGCATAGAAGGAAATCAAATTAAAATCATAAGCCAAGGTAAAACGGTGAAGGTTTTGGCAACAGGTGGTTATGTTGAGATTCAGGTTAATAAAGCTCTTAAATTAGCCGAAGGGATAACCTTTCGGGCCTATTTTAAGAATAAATCCGTCGAAAAGATAGTAGATAATCCGTTTGAAGCCGCCATTTATTTGGCTCCTGGAAATGATTTCTATATTGATTTACTTGATATCGTGTCAAATAATTTAATCAAAAGGTACATCCTTCAACGACCAAAGTTAGTCCCGCGAATTGAATTTTACGACGAAGAAAATCATCATTTTTATACCTCAAAAGAAGATGGAAAAGAAGGCGCCTTTAAATTATCCCCAGATAAAAAAATAAGACTGGAAATAAGCCAACGCATAGGTTATGAAGCAATGGATGTAGAATATGCCTTGCGCAATTTGAAAACGAGCAGAACGCAACAGGGAGTTGCAAAATACAGTATTAAAGATTTGAGCTTTGAACCCAACACCTATTACGAACTTCGTCTCAATTACGTTGATCAGCGGGAAAGTACGGCAGTAATTTATATTCGAGTAAAACCGTATTGGTATCAAACTACAACTACTTATGTGAGTATCCTGGTTATTTTAGCAGCTCTTGGTGTATTGTTGTTAACCAAAACCTTCAAAAGAAGGATAAACGTATCTAGAAAAGAGCAGCAGAAATTAGAACAAGCAGCAATTCGCTTACAATCCTTACTTAATCCACATTTTACTTTCAATGCCTTGAGTTCTATCCAAGGGCTGATGAACACCAATCGCATTGATGAAGCAAATCAGTATTTGGAAGAGTTTAGTTCATTATTGCGCCAAACCTTAGCTACGAGTCAGCAAGTTTATATCACGCTAGATAAGGAACTAGAAATGATGCGCTTATATATCAAGCTGGAAGCATTTAGGTTTAACTTTTTATGGGATATCGAAATTGCAGATGAGCTTAACCTGTCGGAGATAGAAATTCCAACTTTGTTGTTGCAGCCCTTAATAGAAAATGCAATCAAACACGGAATTGGCAATTTGGGAGAGCAAGGCAAATTATTAATTACCTGTAAAAAGGTTGACCAAACCGATAACTTTGTAATTATGATAAAAGATAACGGCACATGGGTGGATAAAACGCATAACGGCTACGGACTTTCGTTAACTGCTGAGCGGATACAAACCATTAATAAAATGAAAAAAGATCAATCCATTGTGTTAAATTTTAACAAGGTTGAAGGAACCGAAGCAATTTTAACGTTCAAAAACTGGTTATGATAAAGGCGATACTTGTAGATGACGAGCTGATTAATAACAGCAACTTAAAAGCCTTGCTTAACAGACATTGCGCCTCAATTAATGTAATAGCTACGGCTACAAATGCTGATGAGGCTAAAACTATGATCATCGAATTGAAACCTGATGTGGTTTTTCTGGATATAGAAATGCCTGGCAAAAATGGTTTTGACTTGCTAAAATCTGTAAAAGAACCAAACTTTGATGTGGTATTTGTAACGGCCTACGATAGTTACGGAATCATGGCTATCAAGTTTTCTGCATTGGATTATTTGTTGAAGCCCATTAACATCACAGAACTTAAAAGGACAGTAGAGAGAATTGAACAATCAGTTCAAGCTAAAAAGCAAAATGCTCGACTGGATAATCTGCTCGAGCTTCTAGATAAAAAGCAGAATAATGATAGCCAGAAAATAGCGCTACCCACACAAAAGGAGACCTATTTAGTGCCTGTTAAAGATATAGTGAGGTGTGAATCTTCTAATAATTATACTACATTTTTCTTGACAAACGGCTCATCTCACCTAATTTCGAGGCCACTTTATGAGTATGATGAGCTGTTAAGTCCTTATGGTTTTGTGCGGTGCCACCAATCTCATTTGGTGAATAAAACCCATGTAACTAGTATTTTAAATGAGGATGCTGGTTATTTAATAGTAGACCACAATGATTTAAAAATCCCAATCGCCAAACAACGGAAAAGTGAGGTTAAGGCATTGTTGAAAATGTAAGTAAATCGACTTTTAGTTGGTTAAGGTGCAAACTAACAGAAAATCGAGGCATTAGTTCTCATATGCGCCATAGATGGCTGCTCCAATAATTGCTGTTCTTAATAATCCCATGGTTTCTGTTTTTTTAGGTTTAACATTTATGCTAATAAAATGTTTGGAGTATTGGAATTTATTTTTGTTACAGTTTCCTATTCTCAACAACTTCCCCCACTTACCAACTCAACCTTACAAAGTAGCCATATCAATCACAAATCGATACCTTACATCTCCTTTAACCATTCTTTCGTAAGCTCCGGTGATGTCTTTAATGTCTATCAATTCTATGTCTGAAACAATGTTATGTTCTGCACAAAAATCTAACATCTCTTGAGTTTCAGGTAAACCTCCAATACCAGAGCCGGCTAAACTTTTACGACCACCAATTAACGAAAATGGATGGATTGCATAAGGAGCAGGTACGCCAACCACAATATGAACACCGTTGGTGCGCAATAAGGACAGGTATATGTTCATGTCATGATCTGCAGACACTGTATCTAAAATAAAATCAAAGCTTCCACTCACTGCTTTCAACTGCTCAGCATCTGAAGTTACCACAAAGTGATGAGCCCCTAATTCTTTAGCTGCTTGTTCTTTTGAAGGAGATGTACTCAAAACTGTTACTTCAGCACCAAAAGCCACGCCAAATTTCACTGCCATGTGTCCTAAACCACCTAGACCTAAAACTGCTAATTTATGCCCCTTTCCCACTTTCCAATGTTTTAACGGCGAATATGTAGTAATACCAGCACATAATAATGGAGCAGTCGCCGCCAACGGTAACTTATCTGAAATGTGTAATACAAACTCCTCACGTACTACGATATTGTTCGAGTAACCACCATAGGTTGGCACACCATCTCTACCTTTATTATTGTAAGTTTGGGTATTTCCGTCTAAGCAGTATTGCTCTAAGCCATCCTTACAGTTTTCGCAAACCTGACAAGAATCAACCAAACAACCTACCCCAGCTAGATCGCCTAGCTTAAAATTTTTTACGTGATCGCCTACCTTAATTACCTTGCCTACAATCTCGTGACCAGGTACCATAGGGAATATTCCAGGAAACCAGTCGTTTTTAATTTGATGTAAATCGCTATGGCAAACGCCACAAAATAATATCTCAAGCTGCACATCATGTGCACCAACTTCTCTACGCTCAAAATTCCAAGCTGCTAAATCAGTCTCTGGAGTTTGTGCTGCATATCCTTTAGATTGTATCATATTTTTATTTCGTTTTGATTAGTAAAGTTATAATAAGTGTTAAAACAGCTAGTAGACATTTCAAATTATGGCGAATAAGTTACAAATGAAATTGGTTAGCGTTTTGGGGTAAAGGGTTTAGAAATTAAACTGAAAAGGATCACCTGAAAACGATAGCTGTTGATGTTAGTTGATTTGTGTAGGCCCTAAGTTTTTTGATATTTAAAATAAAGTCGCATCTTAGTTCTAAAGAACTAAACATTTAGGGGATGAGGCTAAGACTTTTAAGCATTTTACTGTTCGTTGTAACACAAATTTTTATTGGTGATCTAGTTTTTAGCCAGAATAACGTTAAAGTAATCAAGGGAAAGGTTTATAATGAGAATAAACAGCCACTGGTTGCGGCAACAATAGTTTTGGCTAATGCGAATAATAAGGCAGTTCATCAGGCCACTACCGATCAGACAGGGGCTTTCTTAATCAGCACTAATAAAGAAGGAACTTACACCTTAAACATCAGTTTTACTGGTTTTAAAACCTTTACTTCTGGCCCATTTAAATTGAGCGATAAAGATTTTGGCAATATCAACCTAGGAGTTTCTTCAAATAATTTAGATGAGGTTTCGGTACAAGCCAAGCAGAATTTAATAGAACTTGATGCCAATAGCATTACTTACAACGTTTCTAAAAGTATAACGGCACATGGCGGCAATGCATTAGATGTGTTAAAAAGAGCGCCAAGTGTATTTGTAGACAATGACAATACCATCTCCATCAACGGTAAGCCAGGCGCCATGATATTAATTGATGGTAAACAAAGTTATTTATCTAACCGAGAAATAGCAGATTTGCTAAAAGCGATGCCATCATCGAACATCAAGTCTATCGAAATTATTAATACACCATCTGCAAAATACGATGCGGCTGGTACTGCTGGAATGATCAATATCAAGACCATGAAATCGCAACTGGTAGGTTTTAATGGCAGTATTACGACAGGAGTTTCTTATGGCGAAACAGCAAAGCAGAATGAAGACTTATC
>SEDG01000426.1 GCA_004295885.1 Pedobacter sp.
TCATCAAAATCCAACTCTGTTGCATTAACACGAGCATCAGTTACTTTTTCTATATTGGTTTTAAGGGTAATATTGTCATTTTCTAGTAAGATGTTCATTCTAGAAATCTCTTCGGCCTGCTGCTCTAGCAATGAATTAATAGCCAACAATTCCTCATTTTGATCCTCAATAGTGATGTTTTTCTGTTGTAGCTCTTGAGATTTTTGTTGTACTTCTTTAGTACGTTCTGCGACCTTAATTTCTAGCTCTTTATTTATGCTATCCTTCAAATCGGCGTTAACTTGCATTTGTTTGATGATTTGTTTGCGAGCATTTTCTTTTTTCCGTTTCAGAATCCTCACTTGATCGCCGATGGCAAATGATAAAAATACCATCTCCAGCAAAAAGCCAAAACTTAAGCTGTAATAACCTACAACATTGCCAATAAACAGCCTAGACCAACCGAGTATGTGTACAATTTTTATGATAAAGCCCATAAACAGGAAGAAGTAACCTAACACAAAAAATCGTGCTGGTCCGTATTGTTTTTTCCACCAGATATAAATACCGGTAAAGAAGCATAATGATAATGGAATAGCTTCAATGAATTTGTATTTAAACAAATCATTGTCATAAAACATACACACTAAAAAGAAGAGGAAACGAGCGCCTAACAAGACGTTAATAACCTTGTTAATTGTAGGCGCCTTTATCTTAACGTGTAATAACTCCTTTGTAAAAATAAGTCCGAATGTACTTAAAAAGAATAGTGCAACCCCATACGCATATTCATTCCACACAGGGTGATTTGGCCACAAATATTGAAAAGCAATGCCATCTGTAGACATTTCATACATCCCCACACTTAATATGTATAAGATGTAAAAAAAGTATTGTCGTCGTTTTACCGCCAGAAACATCAGTAAATTGTGGAAGCTGAAAATTACAATCATTCCATAGAAAAACCCGAACATGATATACTCAGAAAGTGCATATCCAATAAATCGCTCTACGGTTCTGTAAACAATAATTACGTTAACCTGATCTTTAGATTTTACCCTGAAATAATAATAGTACTCCCCTTTCTTAGTGGTGTTAATTAAAAACTCGAAATTTTTATGGTGATAGGATCTTTCTGCAAAGTTTAAATCAGCGCCAGCAACACTTTTAACGTATTTCTTATTTGTGTCTGGCAAATATGATTCTATATGATCTGTTATTTGATCAAAAAATTCAATGATCGCATTTTGCTTTACATCCTCCTTAAATCTAACTTTTATTCGGTACCAATAAGCAGATGATCTATTATAGTTTTTTGGATAAAAGTTAATATTTGGGATAAACTTATTTTGGTAAGCAGGACTGCTGATGGTTTCTATGGTTAGTTTGTTGCTCGCATCTTCCAAACAAACAACTTCATCAGCCTTAAAAATGTACTCCTTTAATTTAGAATCTACATTTACTGCTTTTTGTGCTAAACACGGATAAAAACTGAAGGTAACAATTACAAAAGCAAAAGCTGATGCGAGTTTTTTGAACATAATTTAACTAAATTGAAAATCAGTACAACCTCATTCCCTATTGTTCTAATGAAAAAAATAATCCTTTGTTTCCTAATTCTATGTGCCAGTTATAGAGAAATATCAGCTAAATCTTACCATATCAAATCTGAAAAAGAATTTAAGGATATCTTGTTAAAATTAGTAGCTGGTGATGAAGTGATCATCGCCAATGGCAATTACACAAACTGGAATGTAGAAATACCGAACAAAGGCACTTCGGCAAAACCAATATTGATAAAAGCACAAGAAAGTGGCAAGGTTATTTTTTCTGGTGAGATAAATCAGACTTTATTTAAATTGGCTGGCGATTATCTTATTTTTAGTGGAATAACCTTTAAAAACTGTACGCTGTTAAAAGGTGGTGGTTTAATCGAACTTAAAAACTCTCAAAATTGTCAAGTTACCAATTGCCAGTTTTTAGAAAATACCGTTAAGACACAGTTTACTCCGTTAGTAATTGTATCTGGAAATGGAAATAACAATAAAATTGACAAATGTACCTTTACTGCAAATATAGATAACCAAGATTTACAGGTTAAGATAACTAAAGAAAGTTGTCCGCAAAACACTTTAATTGAGCAAAATACCTTTACCAATAAACAAAAAGTTAGTTGGAAAAATGGCAACGGAGGTGAGTGTGTTCAAGTTGGTCAAGATCCAGTTTTGCTAGGTTTACAAGAAGCAAAAACTATTGTGAGCGGAAACAAATTCATTAATTGTAATGGAGAAAATGAAGTAATTAGCAACAAAAGCAGCGGCAATAGTTACTTAAAAAACTACTTCGAAAATAATGATGGAGAATTGGTGATGCGTGGCGGGCACGATTGCATTATTGATGGCAACATTTTCAAAGGCGGTACAGGTGGAATTAGAATCAATGGCTCAGGTCACACCATTACAAACAACAAAATAAGCAACATTAAAACTGCTATCAGGTTAATGTATGGGATGGCAAAAGGCAAAAAAGAAATCGGTTTTTATATTGCAGCAAGTAATTGCATCATCAGCAATAACCAAATAACAAATGCTACAACAGGTATTTTAGTTGGTGATAGCAAAGATGCCGACTGGACTGGGAAATTTGATACCGTTAGATATCCCTCGCCTGTTATGCAAAGCATTGCCCCTTTTGATAATAAGATATCGGGCAATACTTTTTCAAATACAAAGACAGAACAGGTAAACCAATAATTAATTATTAGTTAAAGTGATATAAGAACATTACATCACCTGTATAAGCAGGTTTTGGTTGGTCCTTAATGATTAATATAGCCTGAATGACAACCTTGGTAATGCCTCTCAAATTAGTAATCGATTGAAGTTTTGCTTTTAGTTGAACCTCGCTATTAACCACAACTGCTTGTCCGAATTTAAAGCTTTCTATACCGTAGTTAATTTCCATTTTAATATTGCGAATGTCTGCAATCTGTTTCCATAAATATGGGATTAACGACAGGGTTAAATAACCGTGGGCAATAGTTGCTTTAAATGGACCTTCATTTTTGGCTTTTTCTTCGTCGGTGTGTATCCATTGATGATCTAGGGTTGCATCTGCAAATTTATTGATTTGGTCTTGGTCGATGGTATGCCATTGAGATACACCAATTTCTTTACCCAAATAAGACTCGAATTCTTCGTAACTATTTACTACTACCATATTTTTTTTCTTCTAATAATGCTAAAATTAACATTATTGTTTTAACAATCCCTTTAAATCTGCTGGAGAATAATTAATAGACTTTAAAGTCTTGTGGTCTCCATCTCTATAAACTAAAAACAAGCCGTCTATCTCCTTAAAATAAGCACTGGTATTGCCGTTGTTTTTATAGTGAGCAATAGTCTCATTCGCTTCTTCTATCGTTTTACACGCCTTACTCATGTTAGATCTGTGCACTTCATCGAAAAGCGTTTTAAAGTTATTGGCTAAGCCGAATTCTAAAACTGCACCCGCTAAAACATATTGCAAATCGCATAAAGCATCAGCTATTTCTACCATATTGCTATCGTTGACGGCTTCTTGCAATTCTTTTAGTTCTTCTGCAATTAAATCAATACGCAACTGACTTCTCTCTCTTGTAGGGATGGTTGCTTTATCAACTATGGGGTGTTTAAAGGTTTTGTGAAATTCTGCTACTTGGCTTAACGCTTTTAAATCTTCCATTTTATGTTTACTTGGTTGCACGAAGGTTAGATAATTTATGTTGAAGGGCAAATTTTCTTATCAACAAATTATCGATATTAACACGGAAACCTATTAAATAGACCTTTATTTTAAAATTTCTTCAATCGAATCCAGTTCTTCTTTACTAAAGCTGATGTTAGCTAAACATTCAATGGCATCTGTTACCTGAGCCGGTTTACTTGCACCAATTAATACAGAAGTCACTCGTTCGTCTTTAAGCAACCAAGCCAGTGCCATATGAACCAATTTCTGACCACGATCTTGAGCAATCTCATT
>SEDG01000040.1 GCA_004295885.1 Pedobacter sp.
CTTTAATAACAGATCTGTTTAGGTAGTTAAACCTTAAAGAACCAGACAGCACGTTGCCCACCCAGTTTTTATAGACCTTGCCAGAAACAAATGCCATACCCGATGGTGCAATAGATGGTATCCAATAGATTACTGGCTGTTCCATACCTGGCTGGGCAACCTTATTGGTTAAAATAGTTCCATCATAGTTAATCCCGTAAGAGATGATTGGCCAGCCGTAGTTCTTACCTTTTTCTATGATGTTAATTTCGTCTCCACCACGGGGACCATGCTCGTTTTCCCATAATTGCTGCGTGAATGGATTTAGTGCCAAGCCCTGTGGATTGCGATGTCCTTGGGAAAAGGTGGATTTTACACTGCCCTCAATGTTCACAAATGGATTATCAGCCGGTATGCCGCCATCATCATTTATTCGATGTACCTTCCCCATGAATGTGGTTAGGCCTTGCGGACCGGTCTTGCTGCTTCCCCTATCCCCTACAGATATATATAAGTGGTTTTCTTTGTCGAACTCGAGTTTTGCCCCATAATGATACCTGGTTTTTGCATAGGGTAAAGCTTCAAATATTTTAACGGCATTAGTTAGCTTTTCTCCGTCGAAATTTGCCTTGATCACCGCCGTGGTTGACAAGGTATCCTTGCCCTCAATTTTATATGCAGCATAAGATAGGTACACCAAATTATTGGTTTTGTATTGGGGATGGACCTTGATGTCAAAAAGCCCTCCTTGCATTTCTACCCAAACCTTTGGTAAGCCGCCAATTAGTTTCGGCTGTTTTTTCTTTGTGATCAGATATAGTTTATTTGATCTCTCTGTAACTAGTAGTTCACCATTGGGCAAGAATCCAATAGCCCAAGGCACACCAAGGTCACGGGCAACTGTATCTAACTTGATGTTTTGCAATCTCGACTTAAAAAAGTTCACTTTAGCCGTTCCTGGATCGGCGGTATAACGGTCTACATTTGCAATTGCCTTTAAAATGTAGTCTGAAAGCCCATAAATTTCATCGTCCTTAAATGCAGCTCTAAAACCTGGCATCCCTCCCTTTTCATAACCGCTCTTAATAGATTCAAAGAGATTTTCCCTTGTCTTACCGTGGTTCCATTTCCTATCTGCAAAAGCCTCTACTTTGTTCCCGTGGCAACTTGCACAATAATTGGCGTAATTAGCTTCTGGACTATTTGTTACTGAATCCATGAGCTTAGCTTGGCGTGGCAAAGGTTGATTTTGATCACCTAGGTAGGGAAACAGAAAAATCACAGCACCTATTGTTAAAGTAATAAGTTTCTTCATTTTATTTGATTTGGTTAGTCTTTGTGTTTAAGGAGTACAATAAAAGTGGCTACTGCAAAACCTTCTGCTTGGTTGGCCATTATCCTTTGTGATCACAAAAATATGGAGCAAGGCAATGGCAAAAGGGCGTCTTTGTGTTTATTATGGACCTTATTTATCCTTTTGAAACTAGAACCTCCCATCAATCCACTTTACTTAGTCCCATTAAGATTATATTAGTGACTGCTGTTCTTAACATAACTTGAGAAGATAGCTGAGCCTTAAAAAAGGATTATTTTTTTTTAGTCGTATAATGTTTCAGATCAAAAATCCTTATGATAAAATTTATAAAATCATATTTCTTCGTTGGCCTTCTTTTACTTGCAGGAAACTTGCTTTCTTGCAAAAAGAAAAGCAGCATTCAAGAACCTACGCCAACACCGTCATCGAATTTACCCAACATTGTATTTATCATAGCAGATGATATGGGCTGGGATACGTTTGGAAATTTTGCGGGAATTGGCAGCACAAAAGCAAAAACCCCAACATTAGATTCATTAGCGGCGAACGGAGTTACTTTCACCAATTACTGGGTAAATCCTGAATGTTCGCCCACCCGAGCAGCGATGCTCACCGGAAAATATGGTTTTAGAACAGGGGTTGGCACCGCTGGTGGGGTACTTCAAAACAGCGAAACCGTTATCCAAAAGTATATAGGTGAGAAAACCAATAATGCCTACAGCAGCGCTGTGATAGGCAAATGGCACGTAAGTGGCACAAACAACCTTACAGCACCTGAAGGCTTTGGCATACCTTACTACTCTGGCTTTTTGGTTGGGGCTGTACCGGATTATTACAATTGGACAGAAACGACCAATGGTTCACAGAAAGCAGTAACAACTTACACAACCACTCAGTTTATCAATGAGTCTTCGAGCTGGATAAAACAGCAAAGCAAACCATTTTTTTTATGGCTGGCTCTGAATGCACCACATTCCCCGTTTCACAGACCGCCTCTAAGTTTAATATCAGACAAAACCTTGGCAGATAACCAGGCAAGCATTAATGCCAATCCCCTACCTTATTACTTGGCCTCAATTGAGGCAATGGATAAAGAGATAGGCAGGTTAATTGTCTCACTTACCATTGCCCAAAGGGAAAATACAGTATTTGTTTTTATGGGTGATAATGGTACGCCGACTCAGGTGGCTCAGTTGCCATATAGCGCTTCAAAATCAAAAAGCTCTTTATTTCAGGGAGGGGTAAATACACCATTAATAATAAGCGGTAAAAATGTGAGCCGCAAGAAAATAACCGAAACGGCAATGGTACAGGCCACGGATATGTTTGCCACCCTTGCTGATGTTGCGGGAATTGGAATTAGCACTTATCAGGATGGCACTAGTATCAAACCGTTATTCTCCAATGCATCTGCCGTAAAAAGGGCTTTTGTTTACACTGAATTTTTTGGTAATTCTCCCTCAACAAATGACGGTTATGCTGTGCGAGATGAAAATTACAAACTCATCCATCTGCTGAATGGCACCGAATATCTTTATAAGTTAAGCGTGGATCCTTTCGAACAAACGAATTTAATGTCTGGCACCTTGACTAATGAGGCGCAACAAAGCTTAAGCCAGTTGAGACAAATTAAGGCAACTTTATAATGGCAGTGGCCTGGGGGAAAGATTAAAAATTAACCATGAACAATAGAAACAAAGTAAGACATTTACTGCTCTTGACGCTTTTGTCTACACTTATCTGCGTGTCCTTCCAAGAAAAAGAGCTGCAGCAATTATCAAAGCCCAAGAAAACTCCATTACCAAACATCATTGTTATTATAGCTGATGACATGGGATGGGACGCTTTTGGCAAATACCCAGGGATGAACGGGATCAAGGCGAGAACGCCTACATTAGACTCTTTGTCCGCTACAGGAATTACTTTTACCAATTACTGGGTAAATCCGGAATGTTCTCCAAGCAGAGCGGCAATGCTTACGGGCAAATATGGTTTCAGGACGGGCATTGGAGGAGTGGCGGGTAATTCTTCTCCCACACTAAACCCAAAGGAAACAATCATACAAAAATACATTAATGAGAAAAAGCAGGGGACCTATGCCACTGCGGTGATTGGAAAATGGCACATCAGCGGCAATGAGTTAAAGGCCCCAGAAGGTTTTGGAGTAGAATATTTTGCTGGATTTCTATCCGGAACAGTTCCAGACTACTACAGATGGACCCAGACCAGTGGGGGAAAGCAAGAACCTGTGACCACTTACACCACTACGCATTTTGTTAACCAGGCATCGAGCTGGATGAAGGTTCAGACCAAGCCGTTTTTTCTTTGGCTGGCGTTTAATGCACCACATACCCCGTTCCAAGCTCCCCCGAAAGAGCTTGTTAGTACAGAAGGACTATCATTCTACCAAAAAAGCTCAACTTCACCAACCATGGTCCAATATCTAAGTTCAATCGAAGCGATGGACAAAGAAATAGGCAGACTGATTTCGTCCATGACAACGCAGCAGAGGCAAAACACCATATTCCTGTTTATGGGAGACAATGGAACACCTGCAAGGGTAGCCCAAACACCATTCTCTAGCAAAGCCGCCAAAAGTTCACTTTTTCAGGGAGGTATAAATACGCCCCTACTTGTAAGTGGAGCACAAATTAGCAGGAAGGATATTATTGAACCTGCCTTGGTTCAGGCAACTGACATCTTTGCCACAGTTGCAGAGCTCGCGGGAGTAACAAAGACTGACTTGATGGATGGACAAAGTATGGCGCCTCTGTTTAATAATGCAGAAGCGAAAAAGAGAGCATTCGTTTACAGTGAGCTTTTTGGCTCTAGCCAATTTGGCAATAATGGATATGCACTGAGAAACTTAAACTATAAATTCATCCACCTATCGAGTGGCAAGGAATACCTTTATAAGATCGGTACCGACCCGTTCGAGAAATCCAACTTGCTTGAAAAGCCTCTTGATGCAGAAGGAGAGGATAACCTAAAAATCCTTAAAAAGATAAAACAGCAATTATAACATAGCATGAGCTTGTTTCAACGTGGGCAATATTTCTTGGTGAGGCATAAAAGGCATATATTAGTTAAAGTAAAACAACATCTTGGCTTACCCAAGGGTAGCTGTTTAAAAAAACCAAAATCTTAACAACAGCCTAGATGATCAAAAACGAGGTAAATTTCGATTTGCTTTATCACAAGTATAAAAACCTGGTTTTTAACCTATGCCTTAACTATACCTTTGATATTGATGATGCAGCCGATATCACGCAAGAAGTATTTGTAAAGGTATATCAAAAACAGCATCAATTTGACCCAGAAAGCGGATCTGAGAAAAACTGGATAACGGGCATTACCATTAACCAATGTCTTGACTTCTTAAAGGCAAAACGCAGAAAGAAACGTTTTGGCTTGATTACCTCGCTATTTTACCCAAACAGCAGTGAGCCAATCAATGAAGCTGTTTCGCTTAACCATCCGGGCATCCTATTAGAACAAAAAGAGGAATTTAGGAAGCTGCTTAACATCATCTATAAATTGCCAAACCAGCAAAAAACAGCTGTAGTTCTGCTAAAGATTGAGGGAAGAACACAGAAAGAAGTCGCCGAAATCATGGGCATCAGCGTAAAGGCGGTGGAATCTTTGTTTCAAAGGGCAAAGCAGCACATCAGAAATAAATTATCGGCAAGCGAAGGATTTTAAAATTTTTGTAGTATAATTAACCAAACCCAGTCATGGAAACAGAAAGAAAACTAGACAGACTAAAAGAGATAGAAACTGTGGATGTACCACCCTACTTGTTGCAATCCATAAAGAAGCGGATACAGGGACTACAAGAGGTGGAAGCTCCGATATTGTGGAAACTTGCCTTTGTTACCTGCACAGTCATTATCCTGTTTTTAAACGTCCTTTTAATCATTGATGGCAGAGTTGAAAACAAAACTTCTCAAATAGGCACAGTGGTTTCTGCATTACAACTATCTGGAAACAATCAATTGTATAATGACTAAGATTCGATTACTTACCATTTCGGTTTTTGCCTTGCTATTCATCAATATGTTAATGGTTAGCTGGTTCTTTCTACGAGAAAATAGTCAAAATACACAAACTAAAGCTTCTGCCTTGCCGATAGGACCGAAATTGATCATTATAGATAAGTTGGAGTTTGATAAAGCTCAAGTTGCGAAATATGAATTATTGATCCAAAAACATAGAACCACTATAAAGGGTTTGAACAATGCTGTCTCGGAAACAAAAAGAAATTTATATGAATCATTGAAAAATGAGACCTTAATGGATCAAGATTCCCTTATTGATAAAATCGCATCCCTCCAACGAGAGATAGAAACCACACACTATAAGCATTTCATTGAAATACGTGGGCTTTGCAAGCCCTCACAAATCAAGAAATTCAATGACCTTACCCAAGACTTGGCAAATTATTTCATTTCTCAACGAAAAGTCATAAAGCTTTAGCTATCTAACAAATAAATCACAAAAGAAAGTTTAGCAGCCGAAGGATTTGTTTTGTTAAATCGTATACAGATTGATAACATTAAATGATTACTGGCCATGAACATAATTAAGTTTTCCATCATTCCATTCTTGCTATTCTTCTCACTCGTTAGGTTTGAGAGCCAAAGAGCGCTTGGTGAAAAGGGAGAAATCCCAGCAGTGTATAAAAAAATATATGGCGCTACCAGCATCACATCTGATGGCCAATACCTTATCATTAAGTCAAATGGGTTGCCAGACCATAAAAGCGTTTATTACGATATCAAAGATTCCCTTTACCAAGAGTTTAGCGGAACCACTTTCAATAACACAAAATTCAGGAAAAACCCGAACAATATTTCCCGGATGAATTATACATTTAAAATTCCTTTGAATCCTAAAGTGTCTACCTCACATCGCCCAACGCCACTGGGTCCAATTGGCATTGCGGTAAATGGCGTGCCGTTATTTAATCAATATGCGGGTCCAAACCGTCCTCTTTCTTTCGAGATCAATAGCTTTGATCAATATTGGGGTCATCCAGCAAGGCAAGGCGATTATCACTACCATGTAGAACCGATATTTTTAACCAACGTTAAGCTATCAAAATCAGCGCTTCTAGGTTTTTTGCTCGATGGCTTCCCTGTATATGGGCCTATGGAAAACAATAAATTGGTAGCTGAGGCTTCGCTTGATGAGTATCACGGGCATTCTGGCCCAACAAACGATTATCCAAAGGGAATTTATCACTACCATATAACCAACACAGACCCTTTTATCAATGGAAATGGTTTTTATGGCGATGCGGGCAGCGTTACAAAATAAACTGCTTTAAGAGCTTTTCAACATACTCTACCCATCCAAGTGTAGGTCTTCTGTCCTATTAATAAGGTAAAATGAAGGATTCCACTGGATATATCGTAAAAGATTTAAATAGAAAAATATGAAATCATCAAAAATCAATGCCTGCATCAAAATATCAGTCATTGCCCTCTGCTTGCTAGGTTGTAAAAAAGACTCTACACAGGCGGTTATTGACACTCCAGTTGTGCAAGTCACGGTACCAGAAATCTATAAAAAGATATACGGCGCTAGTAGCATCACGTCTGACGGTACATATATTACAATAAAGACAACTGGTATGCCAGATCACAAGAGCATCTATTATAACGCTACCAATAGCCTTTATCAAGACTTTAGCGGAACTACTTATGGAGGTTACACCTTCAAGAAAAACCCGAATGCTGTAGTAGGTTTTAATTACACGTTTAAGATACCTGTTAATCCTCAAGTTGCTGCAGTTCATGCACCAACCGCATTGGCTGCAATTGGCGTTTCACTTAATGGCGTCCCTTTCTACAACCAGTATGCTGGTCCAAACCAGCCTTTGACCAATGAATTCATGAGTTTTGACCAATATTATGGACACCCTACGGCCAATGGCAATTACCATTACCATGTGGAACCTCTCTACCTTACAACAGTTAAGGCCACAAAATCTTCCCTGTTGGGATTTTTGCTTGACGGGTTTCCTGTATATGGCACAGAGGAAAATGGAGTAAAGGTAACCAACGCTATGCTTGATGCCTACCATGGGCACACACATAGTACAACAGAATATCCAAATGGTATCTATCATTACCATATCACAGATGCAGACCCTTACATTAATGGAAGTGGATATTATGGCACACCAGGCACAGTTACGCAATAAGATATTTATCGTCGCCCTAGTTGCGCTAGCTTTCGGATGTAGATTGAAATATAACGAAGGGTTAACCGAGCTGCCACTATTTAACAGCGAACAGCTTAGCTTGACCATGAACAATGGATTGGCATTTTCTGCAGGAAAGCCATTTTCGGGCCGAATATTTAGCTTTTACCAAAATACCAAGGACACTGCCGAAATTGTTGGTTTTTTAAATGGGCGTGAGCATGGGGAGTGGAAGAAATTTTATCCGGCTGATAAAAAAAAAGAGGTTCGATATTTTAAAAATGGACAAAAAACTGGCTCATATAACGCTTGGTGGGAGAATGGAAACAAGCAATTAGAATATATTTTTGTTGATGATGAATATGAGGGCACCTGCAAGGAATGGAACGAAAAAGGAGAACTTTCTAGAATCATGAATTACAGCAAAGGTCAAGAGGAAGGCGAACAAAAATGGTGGTATGATGGTGGAAAAATAAAGGCTAATTATGTTATTAAAGATGGTAGGCGATATGGCTTGCTAGGCACTAAAAATTGTATTAATGTATCAGACAGTGTTTTTAAGAATTAGTGTATTTCTCTGCATCTGCATTGCTATTTCTTGCTCAGAGAAAAAAAAAGAATCACGCCTTCCTTTTTATGATAGCCCAGAGTTTAGCCCCAAATTCATAGATTCTGAGGAAAAGGCAAAATCGCAGATTACGCATACCATTTCTCCATTTTCTTTTCTAGATCAAAATGGTAAGCGGATAACCCAAAATAATATTGAGGGTAAGGTACACGTGGCAAATTTCATTTTCACAAGCTGTGGTAGCATCTGTCCCGTACTTACCAAACACATGAAGATGGTGCAAGAAGCATTTAAGGATAATCCTGATGTTGTTATATTGTCCTTTAGTGTGACGCCATGGATAGATAGTGTTCCCGTCTTAAAAAATTACGCCAAATTAAATGGCATTAACTCACCAAACTGGCATTTGTTAACTGGTGATAAAAACGAAATTTATACCCTTGCGAGAAAAAGTTATTTTGCAGAAGAGGATCTTGGATTTACAAAGGATAACACTAACTTTCTTCACACCGAACATGTTTTGCTCATAGACAGGAAGAAACGCATCCGTGGCATCTATAACGGAACGTTACAACTTGAAAATGAGCAACTGGTAAAAGACATTGAAAAGCTGGTCGCGGAACCGCTTAACTAATCCAAGAGCAGATAACACTTGGTAGATTTCAGATTGATAACTTCATTAATTTTCTTTTGGAGGCATCATTGCATCAGCTTCTTTTACAGAATAATTTATTTTTTTTGTGAGCTTTCCTTTCGCATCAAATAATAACATTTGTGTTGTCTGTGCGCCAATTTTTCCCTTGTATTTACCCTTAATATTCGCATTGATAAATATTCCTTCGCCGCTAACTTCAGGCTTTTCAAAATCTAAAACGTAGCGTTCGCTACCAGTTTTTCTCTTGTTCATGACCATGATGGACATACCGGCGGCATCTCCCATGGGGACTACCTTTAGGTTTTGAGAATTTGGGCTGTGCCCTAGATAATTACGTCGGTAATTCTGAGCTAACAACAACGTATGGTAATAATTAGAGCGAGCTAGATATTGCCCATTTTTTTCATCAAACAAACTTAAGTCTGTGCCACTCCTATGGGCACCACCTTCTAGCATACTCCATGGGCAAATGGTAAAAGCACCCTTACGCATCCCTAAATCATAAACCTCGGCATAGATCTGTCCATTATGAAAATTGAAAGGCATAAAATCATCTCCAAGAGATCCATCAACCTTCCAATGGGAATTAAACTCAGTTATTGCCCAACTCAAGTGGTGAGATTTTGACCTGTTTGAATTGATTTTTGCTAGCTTGGCAAGCAGTTGATCAACCTCACCCTCAAACTTTGTAACGGAATCAAATTTGTAACCATGGAAAGAAACCACGTCGAGGAAGTAATAGGCCTTCCCAGCTACCTTTCCCGTTACATCTAAATCACCACCTAATAAGCGATCAAAATATGAGGGCTGGTATGATGCCAAATCGAAACCAATTACTTTTGCTGTTGAATCATACGCCTTTATTTGGGCACTAATCTTCTTAAAATAATCGCTAACTTCCTCTACACTGGCCAGCTGGTTATTGTGATCAGGCTCATTTCCAATGCTCCACAATTTAATATTTCTTTTCATCGTGCCATTGATATAAGCAACCGCTTCGTAGGCTTTATTGTTATCCTTCAATTGACGAGGTAACTGAAAGATGGGCTCGGCTCCCACAGACCTTGCAAAATCAATCAGTTTTATGGCGTTCTTGTAAACAAAACCAGCATTTTCGTAACCATTTCCCCCAATCCTGATAACCTGATATTTTACCGCTTTCACTTGCTGTTCAACCTTAAATATCTCATTGGGTGCCCAGGCGTTCTGCCCAAATAGGTAAGGGCTTATTTCTTGCTGCCCGTAAATAAAAAAGGGAGATATCAACAAAAGATGGAACAAACCCACCTTCAATATACTTTTTTTCAACATATTCGTATTAATTCAATAAGGCTTTCTATTTGATTACAAGGTCAGCAGTAAGTTTGATGTCCTCTGAGGACGTGCCAATCTTTACCTTAAAGGCACCCGGTTCTACAACCCAGTTCATATCCTTGTCGTAGATAGCCAAATCATCAGGAGTAACTTTAAAACTAACCAACTTGGTTTCCCCTGGCGATAGGCTTACTCTTTCAAATCCTCTAAGAACCGAAGCATAGGTTGTCACACTGCTTTGCTCATCAGTAATGTAAAGCTGTACAACTTCATCACCCTTTACCAAACCCGTGTTGGTAATTTCTACAGTTACACTTACATTGCCCTGGCTATGGGTTTCTGAAGGTGTAAGTTTAAGATTTTTAAAGCTAAAGCTCGTGTAGCTTAAACCGAAACCAAACGGATATAGGGCACCGTTTACACTTGTTTTTCCATATCCATTTGGCCCCTCACTTGGCTGCCCTGCGTGAGAGCCTTTTTTGAATGGAAAGTTTAGTTCAATCTGTCCTGTAGTCTTGGGGAAGGTAATTGGTAATTTTCCACCTGGATTATATTTGCCAAATAAAACATCGGCAATGGCGGTTCCTCCCTGAGCACCAGGAAACCAAGCTTCCAAGATGGCTGGGATATACTTGTTTTCCCAATTAATGGTTAAGGGCTGTCCATTCACCATCACCATGACAACAGGTTTACCGGTTGCATAAAGAGCCTGTAAAAGGTGTCTCTGTCTTCCAGGAAGGTCAAGTCCAGTTCTCGATAAGCTTTCCCCTACCCTTTTTTCGTCTTCACCAACAACCGCAATAATCACATCTACCAGCTTAGCTTGAGCTACAGCCATATCAATTTCTTCTTGCTCTTGTTTGGTAAGTGGCGTAGGTATAATCTCACTTTCCGGCCAAGTCGCATCAACCACGCTACATCCTCTCAAATAGGTGACGCTTGTTTCATCCCCTACTTCATTTTTAATGCCCTGTAGCACAGAGACCAGTTTGTTATTCGATGGTCCGTACCTACTCAGCTCAAAATTCGTTTGGTCTGCAAGGGGTCCAGTTACCAAGATGTTCTTTATTGTTTTTTTGTCTAAGGGCAATACAGGCTTTTGCGATGAAGCGCTTTTCTCGTTTTTCAGCAGCACCAAGGATTCCCTGTTAAGTTGCAAGGCAAAATCATCGTCCTTTTGAGTATGCACCAGTTGGTCTGCCAATTTCGGATCGCCAACATAAGGCTGATCAAATAGGCCTAACTTAAACTTAACCCTAAGTACGTCTGCTACTCTCGAGTCCAAGGTTGCCATAGCTACTTTCCCTGTTTTAAGCAATTCTCTTAAGGGGAGTATATAATCCTTTGGAGATGTAAAATTAGTTCTAACGTTCAAGCCTGCTTCAATGGCCAACCTGACTGCATCTGTGGCATCATTTGCCACGTGATGTTTGGTGGCAAGAAACTCAACGGCCTCACTATCTGAAACCACATACCCATTAAAGCCATATTGCTTTCTTAATAATTCGGTTAAGAAATAAGCACTGCCTGTTACGGCAAGCCCATTCCAATCATTGTAACTACTCATTACACCTAATGGGCGAGCTTCCTGTATTACCCTTCTAAACGGATAGAGGTAAATTTCATGCAATTCTCTTGGCGCAATATGTGGGTCAGTCCTAGCGTTGCCGTCTCTGCCTCCTTTGGGCATACTGTATACCGCAAAGTGCTTAAGCGTAGATGCTATTCCATTTTCCTGTATGCCCATTGTCATCTGCTTACCAAGTTCTGCTACCAAAAATGGATCCTCTCCATAGGTTTCCACAACCCTGCCCCACCTTGGGTCACGTGATACGTCTAGTATAGGTGCATACACATTCGTATATCCCAATAACTTAGCCTCCCTGCCCACAATCTGCCCAGCAGTTTTAACCATTTCCTTGTTCCATGTACTGCCAATATTAATAGGAGCTGGTAGCGGGGTTGCCCTGTCATGGTTTAAGCC
>SEDG01000427.1 GCA_004295885.1 Pedobacter sp.
CCATAATCTTGGCCTACAAAAGCTTTCTCGGGGAATTTTCCATCAAATTTCGCAAAAATATCATCGTTTGGTACTATCAACTCTGCATGAGGTAAAGTGTAAGTAAGGTATAAGAAAAAAGGCTTATTCTTATTTTTATCAAGAAAGCTTAAGGCTTTGCCTTGAATTAAATCAGGCGCATAAGTTTCGTGATGTTGTAATTCGTCATTTCCTTTTAAAAGTACCTTTTTATCATTTTCCCAAAGGTGGCTAGGATAAAACCGGTGAGATTCTCGTTGACAATTATAGCCGTAAAACATATCAAAGCCCTGCTTATTTGGGTCACCTGAAGTACCAACAAAACCTAAACCCCATTTGCCAAATATTGCTGTAGCATATCCTGCTTTTTTGAATTGCTCGGCTATGGTACTAACAGAATCTGGTATGGGTTGCTGTCCTTCTGGTTGTACTTCCTTATTTCCGCGAACATAGGTGTGGCCAGTATGCTGACCTGATAGTAATGACGACCTTGATGGTGCGCATACACTAGTGCCGGCATAAAACTGGGTAAACTTTATTCCTCTAGCAGCTAATTTATCAATATTGGGTGTAGAGAATTTTTTCTGACCATAACAACTCAAATCGCCATAACCTAAATCGTCAGCTAGTATGAAAACGATATTCGGCTTGGCTTGGCTTTGGCCAAAACTTAAACTAAAGGAACATAAAATGAAAAGGCAAGTTGCAATTAATTTATTCAACATATTCTTTATTAGTGGCGAATTTCTTTCAAATTAAGGAAATAAATTTTATCTTCAATTTAAATAAACAAAACCTAAATGAAAAAAATAATCTTTACGCTAGTTGCCTGTGTTTTTTGTGTCGCAGGTTATGCCCAAAAAACATTGCCAGAATTTAAAGTGGGTACTATTTTAACCTGTAATGCTTATGTTCAAGGTCAAGAGTTTCCGTTGTTATTGTCGGTAAAAAGCATTTCTGGGCCAGTTTCTATTGGTTGGGCAGTTGAAGGTTATGGTGAAGGCACTTTTGAAATGACCACAAAAGCATTAGAAAGTGCGACTAAGTTAGCTGGTGTTACCCAGCCTGCATTAGGTGCTACAAAACTAAGTGATGATGAAACTTTTGCAATTATTTCTAAGGTGGCTTATAAAATGCTAATCGATAAAAAAGCATTCACTTATAGTGGTTTAAACTTCAAAGTTAAATCGCCAGCTAGCGCAATGAAAATTGGGGGTAAAGAAGTTGATGCAACACACGTTGTAAGTGAAGATGGTAAAATAGAACTTTGGGTGTTAAACAATGCCGCTTTTCCCTTTATCCTGCAATCTGCAGGTTTACCAACCGATATTGTCGTGGTAGAAGTTAAATAAAAACGTAATTTCCTAAAAAAATACAAAGCCTGAGAGGGCTTTTTTAATTTCTAACCCGTATTTTTACGGCACAAAATTAAGCGTATCAACAAACAATAATTAATTAAACATTGTTGATTTCTTAATCAATAAAACATGGAAACTAAAAAGACAGAAATATTCGATACCGTTGCTCAACGTTTGCAAATTGAAGGTTTTAATATCGTTAATCGTGATGAAACTCGTCCTTGGGGTGGCTTTTTCGTAATCGATGAAGCACAAGCACAGCAATTTGCAGATACTTATTTTGATGGTTTAGATGTAGATAGCCTAAAAATTGGAGGGAAACTAAGTCCAAAAATTTTAATAGTAGCACCAAATACTCGCCTTTCTTGGCAATATCATCACCGCAGAGCGGAAATTTGGCAAGTAGTAACAGGTACAGTTGGTATCAAAACCAGCCAAACCGATGAAGAAGGAGAGGTGAAAGAATATCATCCTACAGACCAAATTAAATTGCAACAAGGCGAACGTCATCGTTTAATTGGTTTAAACGATTGGGGGGTAGTAGCCGAAATTTGGCAACATACTGACGCAGAAAATCCCTCTGATGAAAGCGATATCGTTCGCGTTCAAGACGATTTCGGTAGATAATTATAAGAACCCAAAGAGAAATCTGTTTGTCACTAGACAGACAGATTTCGTTATACATATACCTTTTTTGTAACGAATTGAAACTTAACCTTTCTAAAATTCGTTAGTTAATGAACACCCACTACAAATGATAATTTTATTCTTCTTTATTGCCCATTGGTTTTTATCGCTATTTAGTCAAACATTTTTCCTGCATCGTTATTCATCGCATAAAATGTTTAAGATGGAGCCATTTTGGGAAAAATTCTTCTACCTGATATTGTTAATTTCTCAAGGTTCATCTTTTTTAAACCCAAGAGCCTACGCCATTTTGCATAGAATGCATCACGCTTACAGCGACACAGAAAAAGACCCGCATTCTCCACATTTTTTTAAAGATGTTTTCGGAATGATGATAGCTACGAAGAACATGTACATGAACTATTTAAAACATAAAATAGAACCTGAACCTGCTTTTAGGGGTAACTATCCAGAATGGCCTTTGGTAGATAGAATTGGCGATTCATGGATATGGAGAATTTCTTGTGGTTTATTTTACATTGGTTTTTATATAGCTTTTGCAGAATATTGGTGGATGTTTTTATTATTGCCAATCCATTTTTTAATGGGTCCACTACACGGGGCGATTGTTAATTGGTGCGGCCATAAATATGGTTATTCGAATCATGATAACGACGACCA
>SEDG01000428.1 GCA_004295885.1 Pedobacter sp.
TCTTCCAAATACAAAAGTTTACGCACTAGATATTGCAGAAGACACTATAGAAACAGCAAAACAAAATGCTTCGTTAAACAATGTTGAGGTAGAGTTTATTAAGGACGACATCCTTACATCTTCCGTTTTACCTATTCCATCTTCCATTTCAATTATCGTTAGCAATCCACCCTACATCAAAGAAGATGAGAAACCTGCAATGCATCAAAATGTATTAGCCAACGAACCGCATAGAGCATTGTTTGTGAGTAATGAAAATCCACTAATATTTTATGAGGCTATTGCCAATTTTGCATTAAAGAACTTGGAGAATAGTGGTTTACTTTTCTTTGAAATTAATGAATATCTTGGTGAAGAAACTGTTAATTTACTAAGAAATAAAGGATTTAAGGATATAGAGTTAAGGCAAGATATGCAGGGAAAAGATAGGATGATTTGTTGTGCTAAATAAATAGAATGTTAGTCTGAGCTTATCGAAGACTCATCGATAAATTCACAAAAATCCTTCGACAGGCTCAGGATGATATCACCTATGACCTCGGATGAAATTGCGTTATCACACTTCTCAAATAATCCCTGTCTAAATGTGTGTAAATTTCTGTTGTAGTTATACTTGCATGTCCGAGCATTTCCTGAACCGCTCTTAAATCTGCACCACCTTCAATTAAGTGGGTTGCAAAAGAATGGCGTAAGGTATGCGGACTGATACTTTTATGAATTCCGATTTTAGCCGCTAAATCTTTTATCAATGTAAAAACAGAAACTCGAGACAATCTGCTTCCTAATCTATTTAAAAAAATAAAATCTTCGTGACCACGTTTAATATCTAAATGCACTCGTACCTCATTCACATATATTTCTAACAGTTTCAAGGCAACAGAACCAATTGGTACCAACCGTTCTTTATTTCCTTTCCCAACAACTTTAATAAACTCTGTATCTACGTAGATATTCGAAATCTTCAATTCTACCAACTCCGTAACTCGTAAACCACATCCATAAAGTATTTCAATGATAGCTTTATTACGCATCCCTTCAGGTTTTGAGGCATCAATAGCATCAATCAACTTATTAATTTCGTGAATGTTTAGCGTATCCGGAAGTTTGCGACTAAGTCTAGGAGCTTCTAACAATGCCGTTGGGTCATCTTCGATAATTTCTTCCAGCATTAAATAATTAAAAAAAGCCTTAATACCAGAAATCACTCTTGCTTGCGTATTAGCCTGCATTCCAATTTCATTTAGCCAAGTTATAAATGCCCTCAAATCTGATAATTGCACCTGATTGGGATTTAAATCCTTATCAATGGCCAAATAATATTGCATCAATTTACCTACATCATTCAAATAAGCTTCAATAGAATGCTTAGAAAGTGAACGTTCTAATTTTAAATAATCCTTAAAACCTTTAAGATAAGATTGGGTATTCATTAAATTTATTGAGTTTTTTTTATAACATTGTGCCAAGGCATCCCTCTGGGGACAACATACGTTTTATTTAATTAATTGCTAAATGAAAATACAAATAATCAATGGTCCAAATTTAAATCTTTTAGGTTTACGCGAACCCTCAATATACGGCTCAGAAGGATTTGAAACTTATATTTCGCAACTGCGTGAGCTATACAGTATTATAGCAATTGATTATTACCAAAGCAATGTAGAAGGGGAGTTGATTAACAAATTACACGAGGTTGGTTTTTCTTATGATGGAATTGTCATAAACGGTGGTGGTTATACGCACACTTCTGTAGCTATCGCGGATGCCATTGCAGCCATAAAAACCCCTGTTGTTGAGGTACATATCTCTAACATTTACGCTCGTGAAGAATTCCGTCACATGTCGCTTACTGGCAAAAATTGCAAAGGCGTTTTAACAGGTTTTGGTTTAGACGGGTACCGCTTGGCTATTGAAAGTTTATTAAGATAATTATAGAGATGAAAAAATACCTATTCATACTAACCTTGTTTTTTGTGGTTAATGTTCATGCACAAACAAGAACAGCTACAAAATTAGACCAAAATACAATTGTAAAAGATAGTTCGGGAACAGTTTTGCCTTATGCCATTTGGCAGAAATTAATGGAAACGGGCGAATATAATTTAAGAAGACCACAAGGCTCGGAAGAATTTGTTGCTTACAGAATGAATGCTGCTGAGAAAGCAAGGGCAGCTGAAAGAAAAAGACAAGCAATGCTTAATATGCCAAAGCCTCGTCAGGCAGCCTCATTAAAAGAAGGTGATAAGTTTACAGATATCTATGGTAATAAATACGATTTAAAAACATCAATTGATAAAGTGTATGTCATCAATTTTTGGTTTATCAACTGCCCACCTTGCAAACAAGAAATCCCTGAACTAAACAAAGTAGTAGAAAAATACAAAGACAATAAAGATGTTTTATTTATAGGTATAGCATTAGATAATAAAGCAGAACTTGCTGCATTTTTAAAAACTACTCCGTTTAATTACAATATAGTCGATGAAGGAAGATTTTATGCTCAAAAACACGAAATTGATGGCTACCCGACACACGTAATTGTAGGAAAAGATGGTATGATTAAATTCAGTACAATTGGCTTAGCAGGAAATACTGTTTATTGGATAGAAAAAACTATTGGTGAACAATTAAAGGGTATTTAAAACCACTTCAAGTCGCTAAATTTCTT
>SEDG01000041.1 GCA_004295885.1 Pedobacter sp.
AGAGGTTTTGAAAATACTAACTCTTAAAAACTTGATCTAAATCTAATACAAAGCCAGGTAAAATTGGTGTAGTCACTTTATCTCCAACAGTTAATAATCTTGTAGGCATGAATTTTCCTTCATCATTTAAAACGTATTTAAAAAATGTTTCGTCACTTATGCTAACTATCCAATATTCTTTTACACCAGCTTCTTCATATACATCATATTTGTTTTGTAATTCCTTTTTGTTGTTACCTGGTGATAAAATTTCGACTACAATATCAGGAGCGCCAATACAGCCGCGTTTATCTAATTTACTTGCATCGCAAACTAGAACAACATCTGGCTGTACAACAGTGAAAATATCTTTATCCTCCTTGCTTTTTTTAGGTAAGCGAACATCAAATGGGGCGCCATAAACCTCGCATTTATGTCCCTCTAAAAAATCATAAAGTCGATAAAAAATACTTCCAAATGCTTTCTTATGATACCTATTAGGAGCACTCATCTGAAAAATATGGCCTTTTATAATTTCCACTCGCTCAGCAAATGCAAAACGCATGTAATTTGCATAGCTATAAGTAGCCGAGTAATCTATCTCATTAACATTTGAAATGATTGGGAAGTCTTCTTCGATTGGATATGGTTTTGGAGTGCTCATAGGTAGATGAATTTAACTTTCAAAATAAATATAAATAAAATAAAAAGGAGTTTTGAAACATGTTCAAAACTCCTTTTAGAATTTAATTTTCAGTTAATTCTTTACAGAATAACAATAAAAAATTAACTATTTATACATCTCTTCTCTTAACCTTGCTACATCTTCATTGTTGATGTAATCATCATAAGTCATCATTCTATCGATGCTACCTTTTGGTGTTAACTCAATAACTCTTGTTGCAACAGATTCAGTTAAAGCATGATCTCGTGAAGTAAACAGAATCGTTCCATTAAAATCTTTCATTCCATTGTTCAATGCGGTAATAGACTCCAAATCCAAGTGATTGGTTGGCTCGTCAAACATTAACAAATTAGCTAATTGCAACATCATCCTTGAGAACATACAACGCATTTTTTCACCGCCGGAAAGCACTTTTACGTTTTTCAATACTTCATCTCCAGAGAAAAGCATTCTGCCTAAAAAGCTTCTCACAAATTGCTCATCAGCATCAGTTCCAGAATATTCACGTAACCAATCTACCAAGTTCTCGTCTTTGCCTTCAAAATATTCTGAGTTATCATTAGGTATATCAGCTTTGCTAATCGTTACACCGAATTTCTAGCTAAATTATTGAATAAGATAGCAGGATATTTCCTACTAGAGGCTTTAATTTCGGTAATATCAATTTTATCTAAAGCTTTTTTACGTGATGTTGCTTGTTTAGATTTCGAAGCATTTGCACTAAAACGTCTAATAAATTCTTGCAACTCTTTAACCTTTTCCTCAGTCTTTTTATTTTGATCGCTGCGTTGTTTTAAAGCTAATTGGCTAGATTCATACCAGAACGTATAGTTACCAGTATATATATTTAATTTACTAAAGTCAATATCAACAATGTGCGTACAAACTGCATCTAAAAAGTGCCTATCGTGACTCACTACCAGAACAATAGCTTGATAATCTGCCAAAAAATCTTCTAGCCAGGCAATAGTATCAATGTCCAAGTCATTGGTAGGCTCATCCAATAATAAAATATCAGGATTACCAAATAAAGCCTGTGCTAATAAAACACGTACTTTTTGGTTACCATCTAATTCTTTTAATTGTTTGTAATGATGCTCTTCCTTAATACCTAAATTACTTAATAAAGTAGCTGCATTACTTTCCATATTCCAGCCATCTTTTTCAGCGAAAATATTTTCTAATTCCCCGGCACGCTCACCATCCTTATCGGTAAAATCTTCTTTTAAATAAATGGCATCTTTTTCCTTCATGATATCATACAATTCCTTGTGTCCAATCATTACCGTTTCTAAAACTGAAAACTCATCAAATTCATAGTGGTTTTGCTTTAAAACGGCCATACGCTCACCTGGAGTAAAGGCTACAGAGCCCGAAGTTGGATTAACTTCACCACTTAAGATTTTTAAAAAGGTAGATTTACCTGCGCCGTTAGCACCAATTACACCATAGCAATTGCCTGGGGTAAATTTAACGTTAACATCTTCAAAAAGAGTGCGTTTGCCGTAACGAAGGGATAGGTTAGATACTGAAATCATATTGTTCTAAAATAAAGTGCAAAGGTAGTTAAAAAGGTTGAGGGTTAAAAGGGAGAAGGTAAAAGGTTTTAAATGGTTCTTTGTTATTTTAAACTATTGTTCCATTTGTTAAGGTGCATACTAGATAAGAATTAGGTTTGTTCATTTAAATAGAATTTTGGCAAAATGAAGCAAAAAAAAAGCAACCCGAAGATTGCTTTTAAAATGTTTTAATTGATTTAGTAATTCCACTTAAATCTTCTAGTCTGACTTGGGTCGGCATCGAAAACTAAACTAGTTGAAACTTTAAATTCAGCTTCTACATCTTTTCCGTTATAGGTTGATGGGATCCAGTCAATTGGGAAATCAAGATCTCTATTATTGATGTTGTAAGTGTAGTTAGAACCTCTAAAATTGTAGATTACAGCATATTTTACATCTTTTGCAGATTTAACAGTAGCAGTAATGGTAACTAATGTAGGCTTGTTATAAATGATGTTATCCTTAGGATATCCTGCTTTTGCAGCTTCACCTAATAGGGATACATATTGATCTATTGAACAAACTGGTAAAAGTATAGATGCCCCTTTTGCTACTTCATCACTTTTGTCGAGAATGGTGATTTCTGCTTTCTTAATAGCAACTGTATCAATAAATAATAGCTTTTTTAAATCGTAGTTATATCTTAAAAATACTGTTTTATCGCTATTGAACGCATACCAGTTACCAGCTCTTTTTTCTTCTTTATAAGCACCTCTTAACCAAACATTTCTCTGTGTGTTTTCAACAAAATAAGCACCGTCTAACTTGTTTTTCTCATTTAAATTATAGGTTAATCTTGAGTTATCGGAAAGAATTTTGGTTTTTTGTACGGTTTCTCCCGGATTAATGATTGCGGCGATTAAGGCGCCAGTTATCAGAATTGGAAATGCAATCGCTTTCATAATAAATGGTTTAATGTTAATTTCTCTTAAAGGTAAGCATTAAAAGTTTTTGCAACAAGTTTTTATGCAAAAAACTAAACTCATAGTTAAATTAGGGAATATTGATATAATGAGGAATAATTTGGCCTAATTTATTTAATTTAGTATACACAAAAATAAAAATAAAGTGAGCAATTGATACTATGCAGTATTATGTTTACAATTTCTGTGGTTTATAACCAAACTATACCGTATAAACCAATATAGTTATTCGTGGATGAAAAAAGAAGAGCTTCTTACGGCAATTAAAACAACGCTACAAAAGACAAAAGTTAACGATTTAACCAGTATTGCAGCAAAAGAAAACTTTTCTATTCGTGAATTGATTGACTTAACTTTTAATAAAGAAGAACAAATCGCTTTTAGGGCCGCTTGGATTTTAGAGAATATCTATATTAAACATCAGGAAGGATTTATACCTCTATCAACACATTTCTTAACTGTGTTTTCAATGCAAAAAAACCTTTCTTGTCGCAGGCATTATGGAAAAATTTTAGCATTGATGACGAGCAAAAAGGCGCCTTTATCTATAAAAGAATTGATTCAAGAATATGATACTGAACACTTGGTAGAAACAGTTTTTAGTTGGTTAATTGACGAAAAAGTTCCTGTTGCCATTAAATCACATTGTTTAAATATCCTTGCTAACTTAAGCTCCAAACATCCTTGGATTAAGGATGAATTGCTACAAACAATGGACTATTTGCTCGACAAGGAGAGCATCGCATTTTATGCAAAGGTAAAACAGATTAAGAAGCAGTTGAAATAGTTTTAAATTACCACTTTACAATCGACAATGCAACGCTAAAGCAATAAAATGTCAACGGCATCAATTTGTGACAATCTTTTATCAAAATTAGCGGGTTTAAATTTTAATTTTGGATATGAGTAATCACGAAGTCTTATCAAACATTATCAAGAACAGGAGAAGCATTTTTCCAGTAAGTTATATTCAAAAAGAGATTCCTATTGCTGTAATTGAGCAAATATTAGAAAGTGCAAATTATGCACCCACGCATAAATTAACTCAACCTTGGCGTTTTACTGTTATCAGAAAAAAAGCAAAAGCTAGGCTTGGAGAAACATTAGGAGATTTATATAAAAGAACCGTTCCTGCTCATCAATTTTTGCAGAAGAAATACAATAGTTTTTCAGAAAAGACCAGTCAGGCAGATTGCATTTTGGCAATAAACATTCAATTTCACCCAAATGAAATACCAGCTTGGGAAGAGATTGCTGCGGTCGGTTGTGCTGTTCAGAATATGGCATTAACTGCAGAAGCCTTAAATGTTGGGACTTATTGGAGTTCGCCACCATTGATTGACAATTTAGGTGATTTCCTGGGACTAAATGAAAATGAAAAGTGTTATGGGCTATTTTATATGGGTTATCACGAAGATGAACCGAGAAGCGCAAAGAGAACGCCAATCGCAGAAAAGGTAAAGTGGCTTGAGAAGTAGTTTTCAGTTATCGGCCCTCAGTTTTCAGTTAGCAATCAAAAAATCAAACAGTATTACAATTTAACAATAAATTAAAACCATTGGTATTGATAATTAAATTTTAATATATTTAAATCAGCTCAAACCAAAAACAATGCAAGAAATCAAGGATTCCCTATATCAACTTTGTTTAAAATTTATTGAAGAAAGAATAAATACAGCAGAAACTGCTTTACAACAAGCACGTGAGGCAAGTAATGACGATACGAAAAGTAGTGCAGGAGATAAGTATGAAACCAGTCGGGAAATGATGCAGCAAGACATCGATAGAAATAAGAGATTGTTAATAGATGCTGAAGAAAACCACCGTGTGCTGGCATCATTAAAGGACGCTCCATCTTCTGAATCAGCAAGAAATGGAAGTTTAGTTTATACCAGTCAGGGCAATTTTTACTTAAGCATTAGCGCCGGACAATTACAGCTGGGCAAAGACACCGTTTTTGCCATTTCTGCTGTTTCGCCAATTGGTAAGTTGTTGTTGGGAAAGGAAAAAGGCGCTTTGTTCGACTTTAACGGCAAAAAATACCAAATTAAAGAGGTGGCCTAATTTTATTTGATAAGTGAAGTCACGTTTTCTGATAAAATATAATTTTTTTCATAAGTTGCCCAATCCGATTCTGTAATGCCTGATTTTAAAGCATTTCGTTTAAAGAAATCATAATCAGTTAGCTCATTTTTAGATTTCAAACAACTGATCAAGAAGTTTATAGTTTTTTGTTCTCCAACAACTTGTTCTAACCCTTTTAAAAGTAATGGCCCATAATTATATCTATAGGTGCTGTTGATTTTGCTCATATCTTGAATGGTATTTAGAGGTATTGCTTTGTAATTTTTTAGCGCTTTAGTGGTTTTTGCATAATAGTTTGCGCTATATACTTTTCCAAACTTTGCTTCGCTTGCCTTGACAGATAAATATTCTGCCGTGGACTCTAGGAAGAACCACATTAATTTTGAGTTCGGTTGTAACACATTTCCAAAATAGTAATGAGCTATCTCGTGAGCTATAAAAGGGTAGTCTGCTGTATCTTTTAATCTATTGTTCTTTTCATCAACTAAACTGCCCAAGTCTAAACCAGCAAAAGCAATAACAGGGAAAGTTACAAACCCCCAAGAACGGCCATTATTATATTTTTCTACTTGCTGATGTTCTATGAAAATATTCTTCTTGTCATACTTGCTGCCCAATATTTTCTGGTAATAAGCTTTTATCTCTGCAATGTTCTCCTCAAAGATTTCCAGTTGCCTTTTGTTCATATTGGTATTTAGAAACATCGCATTTTTTGTTTGCTGAGTTTTATAATTGCCTATAAACAAAAGGGGTGCTATTGGAATATCTGATTTGAAGATGGCTTTTGGGCCAGTTTTAGGTAAATCACCATTTACAAAAATTGTTTCTGCTTGATCACAAGTTATGGCAATATTATAAGTTAATTGCTCTATCAATTTATCCGCTTTAACATCATAAATAACAGGATACCATTTTGATTGATCTGCAGCTCTTAGTGTTTTGCCATTAAATGCGATTAATCCTTTAAAGTCAATAAAGTTTAACGTATCCGTATAAATGGGGAACGCCCCAGTGTAGGTAATGTGTAATGTCTTTGGGTTAATAAGCGTGCTATCTTTTACCTGCGGAACATAGACTAATCCTTCACCTTTCATTTTTCCATTATAGAAACCATCATATTCCAAAGTGACATTCGCCGAATCTTTAATAGATTTGATGTTAAAACCTTTGTTTAGTAGAATTTGGTAGTCTTTGCCCAAGTTGGGAATTTTAGAGAGGACAAAATCGCAGGTAATCTGCCCCGTGGTCATAGCTATATGAACATTGCCAGTTAAATGTGGGGCTTGGCCGAAAAGGTTATAATTTAGTAGCAGTAGGGATAAAAAAAGGAAAAAGTTTTTCATAAAACTAAAATAAAAAAAAAGCCTTGATATTTTTTATCAAGGCTTTCTTATTTTAAAAACTATTCTTAATGCTATTGCTTAACATTTTTGGATTCCAATGACCGCTGGCGATAATTCTTCTTACGCTCATTAAAGGGTCTCTTTCATCTCTTTTATCTGCTAAGGCAAATGCCATTTTAAACCCTCTCTTTTTTAACTCAGGAAAACCTTGGTTATTCCATAGACCAAAAGGGTATGCAAAATAATCTATCTTTTTACCTATAATTTCTTCTAACCTTTTAGTCGGTTTATCTAATTGCTCTTCCCAATCTTTACCAGCATATTTTTTGAAGTTTTTATGGTCGTAAGTATGACTTCCGATTACATTTCCTTCGTCAGAAAGTTGTTTAATTTGTTCGGCATTCATATAATTTACAAACTTTCCTTTTTTACCTATAGAAACAGTCATAATAAAGTACGCGGCTTTAAATCCGTATTTTTTTAAAGTTGGGTTTACTGTTGTATATTGATCTAAAACGGTATCATCAAAAGTTAGCATGATTGGTTTTGATGGCAGTTTAGTACCATTGTTTAAATAAGCATAAAGTTGATCTGGCAAGATGGTGTGGTAGCCACTATCAGCTAACATTTTCATTTGGTCTTTAAAGTTCTGTGTTTCTACAGTATAATCTTTAGTCATTGGCCCATCACCTGCTTTCCAGTTACGAATTTGGTGGTAACATAAAATAGGAACTTGTTTACGTGCTAAAATTGTTTTTGCATCAGCTACTTTAATTTTAGAGACATCAACTTTCTCTGATGTAGAACCATCCGTTTCGACAGGAGCGGTGCTTTCTTTTGCAACTTCTTCTGCAGTAGATTGTGATTTTGATTGACAGCCAGCCACTAAAATTAGTGCAGCTGCAATAATTGATAAAAAATTCATTTTCATAAGTACTTTATATATCGCAAAACTATAAAATCGATATAGATTTAAGATATAAATTTCAACACTGTTGATAAAAACTTGAATGTTTATTAAATAGGTTAACTGGTGAAATGTTTAATCGCTTAACTGTTATTTAGCTATCTCTTTTATTACAATAAAATTGAGTGTTAGACACACATTTTAAATAAATTAGACTTTTTATTTATCAACCCGAATCATCAATGAAGAAACTCTACTTTTTATTAACCTTTGTTTCAATAATTGGCGCTCAAGCCTTTGCTCAAACAAAAACAATCTCACTAACCGAAACAACACAAGCCCCAGAAAAAGCCAACTATCAAGCTGCGGCCCGTTTTTCGCCAACAAAACTTAGAAAAATTATTTATTCAACAGCCGTTGATCCACATTGGTTAAAATTAAGTAACAGATTCTGGTACCAATATGAGACGCCGAACGGCAAACAATGGTATATAGTTGACCCAGCTACAAAAAATAAAAAACTGCTTTTTAATAGTGAAGAATTAGCTTCAAAGATAACGATGATTATTCGTGACCCTTTCGATTCACAACATTTGCCAATTGAAAACCTAAAGTTCGCGAAAGATGAAAAGAGCATCAATTTTGAAATCAAAAGCACAATTGATGAAGTAAAAAAAGACAGGAAAGATAAAAAAGCTGCAGATTCACTGCAAAAGAAAATCTTCTTCTTTAACTACGAATTGGCTTCAAATAAACTGACAGAAGTAAAGAATTATGAAAAACCAAAAGCAAAGCCAAGCTGGGGTTCAGTTGCTCCAGATTCTTCTGCCGTAATTTTTTCTCGTAATTACAACTTGTATTGGATGGATAAAGAAAACTACAAAAAAGCCGTTAAAAATGAAGAGGACAGCACAATTGTAGAGCATCAGTTAACAAAAGATGGTGTTAAATTCTACTCTTACGGTAGTGATGGAGATGGAGAAAATAATGAAGAAGTTGTTAAAAACGATAAAAAGAGGAGAGGAGCTTACGTACTTTGGTCGCCAAACTCTAAATACTTTGTTTTAGATAGAACGGATTCTAGGAAAGTAAAAGATCTTTGGGTAATTAATAGCGTTTCTGCTGGCCGACCAACTTTAGAAACTTATAAATATCAAATGCCAGGAGAAAAGGAATCTCCTATTGACGAATTTGTATTGTTCAACTTTGCTGCAAAAACTCAAAAAACAATTAATACGACTGCTTTTAAGGACCAAAGCATTTCTACTTGGGGCAAGGAAAGTTTAAATAAAGATAGAGATAACGAGTTCCGCCCATCTATTTGGTTAGGCGACGACGAAAAGTTCTATTTTTCTCGTACAAGTAGAGATTTAAAACGTATTGATATTTGTACAATTAACATCAATACGGGAGTGGTAACTCAAATTATCGAGGAACGTTTTAATACTTATGTAGAAGTACAAAGACCAGGACTAATTAACGGCGGACAAGAGATTATCCATTGGAGTGAGCGTGATGGTTGGGGACATTTTTATTTGTTTGACGGTGCTGGAAAGTTAAAAAATCAAATCACTTCTGGTTCTTTCCACTGTGAAAGCATAGTTCAGATTGACCAAAAAAATAGGGTGTTATATTTTACCGCTAACGGTAGAGAAGGTAAAGAGGACCCATATTTTATGCATTTATACCGCATTAACTTTGATGGCACAGGTATGAAATTGTTAAATGCTGGAGATTTTGACCACGCTGTGAACATGAACGATGAAGCTCAGTTCTTTATTGATAACTTCTCTAGAGTTAATACTGTTCCCAAATCAGTTTTATTAGATAATTTAGGCAATAAAGTGATGGATCTAGAAACAGCAGATTTATCATTGTTAATGGCTGCGGGCTACAAATTTCCAGAACCGTTTAAGGTTAAAGCTGATGATGGTGTAACCGATATTTATGGTGTAATGTATAAGCCATTCAACTTCGACCCAAATAAAAAGTATCCAATTATAGAGTACGTTTATCCTGGTCCGCAAACCGAAGCGGTAAATAAATCTTTTGGTAGAAGTATGGATAGAACAGACCGTTTGGCTCAATTGGGCTATGTGGTAATCACTGTTGGAAATAGAGGCGGAAATCCTGCTCGTTCTAAATGGTACCACACTTATGGTTACGGTAATTTGCGTGATTATGGCTTGGCTGATAAAAAAGCGGCTATTGAGCAATTAGCTGACAAATATTCTTATATTGATGCAAATAAAGTTGGCATCACTGGTCACTCTGGTGGTGGTTTTATGTCAACGGCAGCTTTGTTGGTTTATCCAGATTTCTTTAAAGTGGCAGTTTCTGCTGCGGGTAACCATGATAACAGTATTTACAATCGTTGGTGGAGCGAAAAACACCACGGTGTTAAAGAAATTGTTTCTGCCAAAGGCGATACCACCTTCAAATATGCAATTGATAAGAATGCGGATTTAGCTAAAAACCTAAAAGGACATTTGTTATTAATGCATGGCGATGTTGATAATAATGTAAATCCTGCCAACTCAATTAGGGTGGCAAGTGCATTAATTAAGGCTGGTAAAAGGTTTGATTACATGATTGTTCCTGGTCAACGTCATGGTTTTGGCGATATGACAGAATATATGTTTTGGCGTTTAGCAGATTACTTCAACAATTACTTGTTAGGCGATTTTTCTCAATCGACCAATGTGAATATCACAGAGATGGATAGGGAAGTAGAACGTAAGCAATAGTTTTTAAGCCACTAGGACAAAGAACACAAAGCATTGCTAGTGTTTTATTTGGGGTTTTCGTGTCTTTGTGGTTAAATTGAATGAAGAGAATTAGAAAAAAAACAATAAAATTGATGAAGGCTCCAAATTGGAGCCTTTTTTATTTGACCTAATTATGTAAAAATATTGCTTATTCGACATAGTTAAATTTTTAAATTTGCCGTATAACCCAAAGCAAATGAATACCCCATCTCCGAAATTAATTGCCGAACAAACAGTTTTTCCTATACTTTTTGCCCTAAGTTTTTCACATCTGTTAAACGATACCATACAATCTTTAATACCTGCAATTTATCCAATCATCAAAAACAGCTATCATTTAAGCTTTACGCAGATCGGCTTAATTACTTTCACTTTTCAAATGGCGGCATCATTGTTTCAGCCCTTTGTAGGAATGTATACCGATAAAAAACCACAACCATTTTCATTAGCTACAGGGATGGGCTTTACCTTAATTGGTCTGATTACACTTTCTCAATCATCTAATTTTTATATGATTTTGTTTGCTGTGGCGTTAATTGGAACAGGTTCCTCAATTTTTCATCCAGAAGCTTCAAGAATGGCGCATGCGGCATCTGGCGGAAAAAGGGGATTGGCTCAATCGGTTTTTCAATTGGGTGGAAATGCAGGAAGTTCTTTAGGCCCATTATTAGCTGCGTGGATTATTGTACCTCACGGACAAGTGAGTGTGATCTGGTTCTCTTTAATTGCATTATTGGCCATAGTGGTTTTAACTTATGTTGGTAATTGGTACAAAGGTTATTTAGTAAGGTTAAGTGAAAGAGTTAAAACTCAAGCAAAAAATTTAGGGCACAATTTAACTAAGCGAAGAGTTGTTTTTTCGATTTCAATTCTATTGATTTTGATTTTCTCGAAATACTTTTACATGGCTAGTTTAACCAGCTACTTTACATTTTATCTGATTCAGAAGTTCCACGTTTCTGTTCAAACTTCGCAAGTTTATTTATTTGTATTTCTTTTCTCTGTGGCAGCTGGAACACTAATTGGAGGACCAGTTGGAGATAGAATTGGGCGTAAATACGTAATCTGGGCTTCTATATTAGGTACTGCACCATTTGCACTGTTATTGCCACACGCCAATCTATTTTGGACAGGCGTTTTAATTGTTCCTATTGGGATAATTTTGGCTTCTGCTTTTTCTGCAATATTGGTATATGCACAAGAATTAATTCCAGGAAAGGTGGGTTTGGTAGCTGGTTTATTCTTCGGCTTTGCCTTTGGTATGGGAGGAATTGGTTCGGCGTTATTGGGCAGATTGGCTGACTCGACAAGCATTAATTACGTTTATAATGTTTGTGCATTTTTGCCATTAATTGGTTTGCTAACGGCATTTTTACCAAATATTTCTACTACAAAGAAAGTATAAAATTTTATCATTTTTTCGGTCATAAATTTTGTGTGGACTGGTTTTACGCCTAGTCGGTTTTTGAGTTTGTGGCTTAAGCCCAGTATTTTAAACCCGATAGCAGCGAACACGACGCCAATTTTCATTGGCTAGTAAAGCGTAGAGCGGGACTGTCGGGAGTTGTAAAGTCTGAACGTGGTTTTACTAAAAAAATAAGGCATCCAATTATACGTAATAACTATGCATTTATTTCTTTAACTTCAACTATTCACCTAAACATAAATTTATGTATCGCAAATTATTGGGCTTGCTTGCTATAGCAGCTTACTTTTCCTCATGTCAATCATCTCAATCTGGTTCAGACGTTACAGATTCTGTAGCCTTAAAAGTAATTAGTGACACTGCTTTTTCAAAACATATTGCAGTTTTAGCTTCAGATGATTTTGAAGGAAGAAAACCTTTTACTGAAGGGGAAACCAAAACCATTAACTATTTAGAAGGAGAATTTAAAAAGTTAGGCTTAAAGCCAGGAAATGGCGAAAGTTATTTTCAAGATGTGCCAATGGTTGATATCAAATCTACACCGAGTGATTTAGTTATTAAAACTACCAAAGGTCTTGGAGTTAAGAGTTTGAAGTTTTTGGATGATTTTGTTGGTGCTAGTCGCCATGTTACGGAGCAAGTTAAGGTAGAAAACTCTGAAATGGTTTTTGCTGGTTATGGAATTGTTGCTCCGGAATACAAATGGAATGATTATGAAGGTTTAGATGTAAAAGGAAAAACTGTTGTGGTAATGGTTAACGACCCTGGCTTCAGTGATTCAACTCTGTTTAAAGGTAAAACGATGACTTATTATGGTCGTTGGACCTACAAGTTCGAAGAAGCTGCTCGTCAAGGTGCAACAGGCATTATCATTATTCACGAAGACAAGGCGGCGAGTTATCCTTGGGCAGTTGTTAGAAGTGGATGGTCTAAATCTAAGTTATATCTAGAGGCTGCTGACGGAAATAAATCGAGGGCCTTAATGGAAGGATGGATTACACAAGATGTTGCAAAAGCAATTTTTAGAATGGCAGGTAAATCTGCTGATTTAATGTTTCAAGCTGGTAAAAAAGGTTTTAAAGCTGTCGATTTAGGATTAAATATTTCGACTACCATCAACAATACCATTAAAAAATCTATATCCCACAATGTGGCAGCTGTATTACCAGGAACTTAGGTCAGACCATTTCAACTTTGCGAAGGTTGGTATTCCTGCGTTGTATACAGAAACTGGAGATGATAATGTAGCCAAGGGCTTAGCTTGGGGTAAGGCTCAAAAAGAAGATTATACCACAAATCGCTATCACGCACCTGCGGATAACTTTGAACCTGCCAAATGGGATTTTTCTGGTATGGTAGAAGATCTAAGGTTGTTATTTAGTGTTGGTTATCGCTTGAGTAATGAAACCACTTTCCCTGGTTGGAAAGAAGGAAGTGAGTTTAAAGCGATACGTGAGAAAAGTATGAAGTAAGGTTGGTTACAAAAAAAGAGCCGCTGATTCGCAGATGAATTTGCATTCAGCGGCTTTTTTTTAGGCTTAAAAGTGGAAGTTGACGCCAAATGATGGCGTAAAATTATCAAGTACAAGTTGTACATTACTGCTTCTGCTGAAATGATAATCTTGATTATTGCCTCTTTCATTAAAATAGCTAATCAAAGGAAACGATAATTCGATATCCCATTTTCCAGATGGTAAAAATGCGAAGCCTGGGTTTAGGCTGGCCCCAAAGCCTTTAAAAGTGTAGTCAGTCCTATATAAATATCCAGTATCATCTATATTTTTATAGCTGTTGATTTGAAAAGTTAAGTTAGCCTGGCCGAAAAATTTAAAGTTTTCCTTGATATGAATGTAATATCTAGCAAATGGGGAAAGGCCGAAGTTTTCTTCTTTAAAACCAAAGCTACTTTGTATGGAATTTGTACTAGTATCAAAGTAATCATAAAATTCGCCATCAAGTTTTGAAATGTTATAATTAAACTCCATCCCGAGGGATAGATTATTGTTTAAAAAATATCCAATCCTGGGATTAATGGCAAAGGAATTTAACCTCGTTGCATTTGAATTTTGGTCTGTAGTGCCAAAACTTAAGCTTAAGCCTCCAATAGTGGCACCTTTTTGAATTTGTGCGTGTGTTACAAATCCCATGGCACATAGCGCAGCCATCATTAAGAATTTAATTTTCATATCGATTTAATTTGTGTGTAATCAATATTAAATAAAATTCACAAAATATGCAACATATAAAAAGCGATTTTTAGCCTGTAAGTTGCTGGTAAACAGTTAATATGGAAGCTATTTTGTTAATCTAAATTGAATTTTCGGTTTTATCGTTAGTTTCAGTTGCGAGACCCCAATCCCCATTGGTTGTCTTTCCTCAATTCACACTGCATGGCTTCCCTTTTATCAGCAAAAAAGCTATTAACTTACATTTAAGGCTGTAAATTAACGGCTTTTCTTTTGAGACAGATCTAGAATAAAATATAAATCTTAAAGCCTAGATTATTGATAAAACCATCGCTACTTATATTAAATGAAGTACGTGTATAATCGAAAGTGCCGCCTGTTGAATTCTCCTTTTGTTTTGTTTCAGCATAACTTGCGTTTGCCGATAACAGACTAGTCTCAAATGCAAATCTCTTTGAGAGAAACCAAGTTATGCCACCAAATGCACCTACGTTATAAGTATTAGTTGTGTATTCTGTTACCTGATTTGTGCTAGTATTTTCCTGTATTCCATAATTATACCCTGCCCTGCCACCTGCATAAGCATATAAGGTCTTCACCAAGGGGAAATATTTCTGATACGTTACGTTACCACCATAACTTTTACTCTCACTATCGTAAGGGGCGTTTGAATAGTTATTTTTTGAATAATTTAAATCAAATCCAATTTTGGTATTATCTTTAATAAAATTACCATAACCTATTGAATAAGAATTAGTTTTTATTTCTATTTCTCCTCCAGGATTTTTCTGCTTTTCGGTATTTACATTTACTCCAAAGCTTAGGGCATTAGTACCTTTTTTTTGTGCGTTAGCTGTGAACGCAACGGCGCATAATACGCCCATGATTAATAGTTTAGATTTCATTTGTGTGTTGTTTTATGTGTATATCAATATTAAAAAGAAAATTTCAAAAAACAACTATTATTTTAGTTTTATAACTGAAAAATAAGTTAAATAGCTAATAATCAGGGCAAAAAAAATCATCCTCAGAATTTCTTGAGGATGATATGATTGGTTAAGGCAAATTTGCGCTGGCTATTTTCCTAAGTCAAAGGCAACACCAACATTAACCGAAAACTGATTATTTAACTTTTCGTAATTAATGGCATCAGCGTTGTATTTAGCAATAGGGAATTGTGTTTCGGCAAAAAGACCGAAGCCTTTTGAAAAGAAAATCCTACCGCCAACATGACCGCCAAAATTTTTCAACCCTAAATTCAAACCAGGGTATACATCAACGTTTGAAGGCAGACCAATTACACTTCCCAAGTTTGCATTAAATCGAGCTTTAAGATCAAATCTGTCGCCAAAACCAGCCTTATCCAAACCCGCAATTTTCTTAGTGCCTAAAAGGTAGCCCGCTTGTGCACCTACAGAAAAACTGTCGCCTAGTCCATAATCTAAAGAGGTAACTATTCCAGTTCCAAATTTTTGTAAACTAGCACCAATATGATACCTCAAATCGTCTTTTCCTTTATAAGCATCTGTCTGTGCATTAACATTAATGTAGCTTGCTGACAAGATAAGGAAGCTTGAAAAAATCTTTTTCATAAATATTTGCTTTAATAAACCGCCAAAAGTAGCGTATAAAAACCGACAATTTTAAAGGTTCAAAAGATTTAAACTATGGGTTAAAAAAGTAAAATTTGACGATATTATCTATCGTTAAAAGACATCGTTTTTAACTGTTAAGCAATATGTTAACGAGATTTCGGAGCGCCAATATCAGTTGTCTAGCCAAGGTAGATTTATGTTAACTTTTTTAATAAAAAAGAACGCCCCCAAAATAGGGGGCGTTCTTTTGTTATCATTCGAAAACTAAGTGTTAGTTGCGATTTGTAATCTCGATTTTATTAGCTAAAGATTTTAAATGCTTTATTAGAAAGGTCTGCATTTTAAGTGCTGACAAAACTCGGTTTATTTATTATTTTCGTTCAAGAAAACAAACTGATGATCGAACATATCTAGCTTAATCTTACTGTCTTTATCCACTTTTCCCGCTAAAATCGATTTAGATAATTCATTTAATATGCGTTTTTGAATCACCCTTTTTAATGGTCTTGCACCAAACTGAGGGTCGTACCCTAATTCTGCTAACCAATCTAAGGCTTCTGAGCTGGCATCAATGGTTATTCCCATCTCGGCCAAGGTTTCTTGTACGTGTTTAAATTGTAAATCAACAATGTTCCTAATTTCACTTCTTTGCAATGGAGTGAACATAATCAGCTCGTCAATTCTGTTTAAAAACTCTGGGCGAATCGTTTGTTTCAACAATTCAAACAACTCGTTTTTAGTTTTTGCTATTACTTCCTCACGGTTTTCATCATCCAATTTTTTAAAGTTATCTTGAATTAAATGAGAACCGATGTTAGATGTCATAATAATGATGGTGTTTTTAAAATTCACCACTCGTCCCTTATTATCAGTCAAACGACCATCATCCAACACTTGTAACAAGATGTTAAAAACATCAGGATGTGCTTTTTCAATTTCATCTAATAATACAACCGAATAAGGTTTTCTGCGTACGGCTTCCGTTAATTGTCCACCTTCATCATACCCCACATATCCTGGAGGCGCTCCAATCAACCTTGAAACTGCGTGTCTTTCTTGATACTCACTCATGTCAATTCTGGTCATTGCGTTTTCATCGTTGAATAAAAACTCAGCCAATGCTTTTGCTAATTCCGTTTTACCAACACCAGTTGTTCCCAAGAAAATGAATGAACCAATCGGTTTACGTTTGTCTTGCAAACCAGCTCTAGAGCGGCGAATAGCATCAGAAATTGCTTCAATTGCTTCGTCTTGACCGGCTACACGTTTGTGCAGTTCATCTTCCAAGTTCAATAGTTTCTCACGTTCACTAGCAATCAGTTTGGTAACTGGAATACCTGTCCAACGTCCAACCACGCCCGCGATATCATCAGCAGTAACTTCTTCTTTAAGCATTCTGCTTTCGCTCTGCACGCTTTCCAAATCAACTTTAAGTTTTTCGACTTTATCTTGCGCTTCCTTAATTTTGCCATAACGGATTTCGGCAACTTTACCATAATCGCCGGCACGCTCTGCTTGTTCAGCTTCTAATTTATAAGCTTCAATTTGCTCCAATTGATTATTAACCGCATCCACTAAATCTTTTTCGCCTTGCCATTTTGCTTTCAATTCGTCACGCTCTGCAGCTAAATTGGCGATTTCTTCAGAAAGTTCTTTTACTTTTTTGTCGTCTTTTTCTCGTTTGATGGCTTCACGCTCGATTTCTAAGCGCATAATTTCACGGTCTAAAGCATCTACATTTTCTGGAACAGAATCCATCTCCATACGCAATTTCGATGCAGCTTCGTCCATTAAGTCAATCGCTTTATCTGGTAAAAAACGGTCGGCAATATACCTTTGGCTCATTTCTACAGCCGCAATAATCGCTTCGTCTTTAATCCTCACTTTGTGGTGCGTTTCGTAACGTTCTTTCAAGCCACGCAAAATAGAAATCGCATCTTGTGTATCTGGTTCTTCAACCATTACTTTTTGGAAACGACGCTCTAATGCTTTGTCTTTCTCTAAATATTTTTGATATTCATCTAGCGTAGTAGCACCGATTGCTCTTAATTCGCCCCTGGCTAAAGCAGGTTTTAAAATATTCGCTGCATCCATCGCACCTTCTCCGCCACCAGCACCAACCAAGGTGTGTATCTCATCAATAAACAAAACAATGTCGCCATCGCTTTGCGTTACTTCTTTCACTACAGCTTTTAAACGTTCTTCAAATTCGCCTTTGTATTTTGCACCTGCAATTAAAGCGCCCATATCTAGCGAATAAACCGTTTTACTTTTTAAGTTTTCAGGTACATCACCTTTGATAATTCTAAAGGCAATCCCTTCTGCAATAGCAGTTTTACCCACGCCAGGCTCACCAATTAAAATAGGATTATTCTTCGTCCTACGAGATAAAATCTGAATTACACGACGAATTTCTTCATCACGACCAATAACAGGGTCTAATTTTCCGCTCTCTGCGTATTCGTTTAAATTACGAGCATATTTATTCAAAGCCTGATAAGTAGCTTCAGCATTCTGGTCGGTTACTCTATTATCTCCACGTAAAGAAGCAATGGCTTGTTTCAGGTCTTTTTCGTTAACGCCTTGTTCTTTTAATAATTTTGATGTGGTATCATTAACAGCCAGTAAGCCTAATAATAAGTGCTCAACGGATACAAAATCGTCTTTAAATTCTTTTAAATAAGCTGATGCTTTTTGCAAGGCTGAATTGGCGTTAGATGACAGATACACATCGCCACCAGTAACTTTTGGTAATTTTTCTATAGCTGCGGTTAAGTTTTGCTCAACCATATTTAGGTTTACATTCAGTTTCTTCAGCACGTAAGAAACCACGTTTTCATCAACAGTTAGCAAACCTTTTAATATATGTGCAGTTTCAATAGCTTGCTGCTGATTGCCCTGCGCTATTTCAGAAGCCTTTTGGATAGCTTCCTGTGCTTTGATTGTAAAGTTGTTGAAGTTCATATTTTGCTTTATTCAAAACAAATGCCACACGTATTTTAAGTGGCTAATCGGAAATTTTGTCTGTAAGAATTGGTTTTAAATGACTAATTGACTGTAAATAAGTGAATTATGCTGTTAAGTTGTCTGATTGAAAGGGTTTTTGAAAAGCAGTGTTAGTAGTTCTTAGCTTTTGTACTCCTTCTTTCCATTACAAGGTCCGATGCTTTCAGTGCCAATTTATCGGTAAAGAATCGGGAACTTTCCATTTCAATAAGGTTTATCTAACAACTGCAGTGGCGATTGGGCTGTGGCTAAAGCCTAATAAATGCAAAAAAAACCGTCGGTTAAAACCGACGGCAATGAAGAAATTATTATTATTGAGCTTTCAAATATTCATTGCCGTTGGCTTCAGCCAACGGAGCAGGAAATAAGAAAAAATGGCTTTAGCCACATTAATGAATCGATTTTAATTCAATCAAATATTCTCCAGCCGGCAAATTTACAGTGCCACCAGCAATCATCTTTCCATTTAAGTAAGTATTTATATCTCTTATAAGTTCCAATTTAACCGTCGCACTCGAATTAGCGGGAATTATAACTTTGTACTCAATTCCTTTATTGGTTCTCTTCCAAGATGAAACAATTTTTCCATACGCACCATCGTGTGTAGCCTCAAAAGAATTTAACCCCTCCACAAAATAAGGTTGCAGTATTACATTTTTAAATCCAGGTTGATTTTCATCAGGCTTGATGCCGCCAGGTGCTTTATATAACCAAGCTCCAATTTCTCCGAACATAATGTGATTCATCGAAATATCAGATTTAGCATCAATTGGCCAGTTCTCGTAAAGTGTTGTTGCGCCATTTGCAATCCACCAACCCCAACTAGGAAACGTTTTTTGGGAAGCAACTTTGTAAGCGATTTCAGCATAACCATTCTCACTTAAAGCATTTAAAATGGCTTTTGTGCCCAATAAACCTACATCTAGATGAAAGTTATCAGCTTCTACACGTTTAGCTAAATTTTCGGCTACCAAATATTTGCTTTCTTCAGGTACAATGCCCCAAAATAACGGCACACTCAGTTCTGTCTGTAAACCCGTATTATAAATTCCTGTGGTTTTATTTAAGTACTTAGCGTTAAAAGCATTTTTGATTTTAGAAGCGAGTGTCGTGTACTTTTTATAATCATCGGCTTTGCCTAAAATTTTCGCAGTTTTAGCTAAAATCACAACATCAGCATAATAATAACAGGTAGAAGTTAACTCTACTGGCGAAACCGATTTAACAGGTACCCAGTCGCCCAAACCCCAAGTTGTTAAGCCAGTAGGATAGGTTTCATCAATGTGGTTAACATATTTGCGAATATTCTCATAATTATCCGACAGTATCTTTGTATCACCATAAAACCGATAGATATTCCAAGGAATGATGGCAATTGTACTTGTCCAATCTGGTCCATTTCCCCATTCGTAACCCCAGCCATCTGTAGGGATTATTGATGGTAAAACACCATTTGGTTGTTGCTCATCCCTATGGTCTGCCAGCCATTTTTCATAAATAGTGATGCCGTCAAACCCATATAATCCAGTTTCTATCGCGATGGCAGCATCTCCTGTCCACCCATTTTTTTCACGTTGTGGACAATCAGTTGGGTAACCAAAAAGATTAGATAGATAAGAGTTATTAGTAGCGTAGTAAATTTTATCAATTAATGGGTCAGATGCTTTTACGCTTCCTGCAACAGGAACATCGCTATGCATAAAATAACCAACCAAATCTTCCTTTTTCAATGTTATTGGCTTACTTAAGCTAACCTCTACATATTGAAAACCTTTATAATTAAAGTGCGGCATAAAACTTTGTTCGCCTTTACCACTTAAAATTAAAATATCTGTTTGAAATGGATCTTTGTCATCAGTAGGGCGATAATGCACATCTATGTTAGACATATCTGCTCTGCCATTAGCGTATAAACGTTCAGTATGTTTTAACCTAACTACAGTGCCTGCTGGGCCATCCAATTTGATTTTACTTACACCAGAAATATTCCTTCCTAAATCAAAAAGGTAAGTAGTGTCGTTAAATTTTTTGATGGTTTTAGCTGTGATTTCCTCGACATTTCTAATAGGATGTAAAGCTTGAGCAACTATTTTTGCAGATGGTGCAGAGCGATAAATTACACGTTTCCATTTACTGTCATCAAAATTAACTTGGTTCCAGCCAGCTTGTTCTAATCTTGCATCGTAATGTTCGGCAGTGTAAATACTATTGAAAATTATCGGACTTAAAGCAGTCTTCCAATCCTTTCCAGAGGTAATGGTTTCTATTGTTCCATCTGTATAAGCGATTTTTAAATCCAAACAAAATGTTGGTCTATTACGCCAAGGCGCCTTTTCAAAATCCCAAACTGCGGTAGACTGATGATTATACCATCCATTACCCAATAATACACCAACAGCATTTTTGCCAGTTTTTAATTGATTGGTCACATCATAAGTAACGTATAAATTTCTCCTATCATAACGGGTATACATCGGGTCCATACGGTGGTTGCCAACTTTTTCTCCATTTAAAGAAAGTTCATATAAGCCACCAGCTGCGATATATGCACGAGCTGATTTTATTTTTTTTGTGGTTTCAAATACTTTACGGAAATAGGGCGCTGGTTTTATTGCTGGATTTTGATTGTCCGAAATCCACGAGCCTTGCCAATTTTTGCCATCCATCATTCCCATTTCAAAACTTGCGATTTTTGCCGTCATGGATTTTGTATTGTTTTTATCTGCGAGATCTACCCTCCAATAATACTTGGTAAAAGGTTTTAGTGCTTGTCCACTGTAAGTTTTTAAGGAAGCGCTTGTCTGTAGCCATCCCGTATTCCATAAATTAGCTTTTCCTTGAACTAAGCCTAAGGAATCAGTACTTACCATTAATCTGTAGGCAGTTTGTTTAGCACCCATTCTTTTATCGTTCATTTGCCATGT